>CAXSDU010000097.1:0-12777 GCA_964236165.1 uncultured Parafilimonas sp.
AATAATGATATTTCTGAATGGCAGAAAACCGTAAACACATACAGGTTGCGTTTGCTGATTGAATTAAGTAAACAAGCTGATGATGCGGACCTGAATATTAAATCGCAGTTTGCTTCAATCGTAAGCAATCCTACAAAATATCCTGTAATGGAAAGTGCTGAAGATAATCTTCAATATACTTTCATTCATCCAACGAATGATTATCCTATGAACCCGGGTAATTTTGGTTTTGATGCTTTGCGTTATAATACTTCTGCAACTTATGTAGGATTATTAACACAGTTAAAAGATCCGAGAGTATATGTTACAACAGAGCCGGCAACTGCATTGGTAAAAGGTAAAGACTCAACTGACTTTAGTGTTTTTGTTGGTGCAAGTCCCGGCGAAGATTTAGGAACAATGTATCAGAAAACAAATTCAGGTCAATATTCTTTAATAAATCGTCATCGTTATTATGAAACTTATACCGGCGAGCCAAGCATTCAGGTTGGATATGCTGAAATGTGTTTCAATATTGCAGAAGCCATTAACCGCGGATGGATTTCTTCGGGTCCATCAGGAAATGCAGAAGCATATTACACCGCAGGTATTAAATCATCAATGGCTTTTTATGGAATTCCTGAAAGCGGATCTTTTACTGCTTATTTTCTTAAATCAGGTAGTCCCGGTTCTTCAGCCGTTTATTCTACAAAAGCGGTTAATGTAATTTTTGATAATTATTATAATCAGTCAACTGTAAAATATGCTGGTGGTTCAACAGGCTTAACACAAATTCTGCAACAGAAATATCTTGCTCTCTTTCGTCACTCAGGTTTAGAAGCGTATTATCAATACAGACGAACTGGTGTTCCAACTTTTACAACAGGCGCGGGAACTGGTAACAGCGGAAGAATTCCTTTGCGGTTTCAATATCCTACAAATGAAAAAACAGCAAACACAACAAATTACAGTGCTGCTTTACAATCACAGTATGGTGGCAATGATGACATTAATGGTGCAATGTGGTTATTAAAATAAGTAGCTATCATTTTCTCATAAGTAGCAATGTATTTCTATGCAATGCTTTTAAATAAAATATATGAAAAACATTATTACCAGCTTATTTTTTTTGTTAATATATCAGCTAATATATGCACAACACAAAACAAAAAATCTTGTAATTGTTACCTTAGATGGAATGCGTTGGCAGGAAGTTTTTAAAGGTGTTGATTCAGCCATCATCGTCAACAAAAAATTTACAATGGATTCTGATAACATTGTAAAAAATTTTTGGAGTGATACAGCAGATGAACGCAGAAAAAAACTCTTTCCTTTTTTATGGACAACGATTGAGAGTGGAGGACAACTATATGGAAACAGAACTAAAAATTGTTCAGTAAACAATGCAAATCCCTACTGGTTTTCTTATCCTGGTTATAATGAAATCTTCACCGGCTATCCTGATACTGCTGTTAATTCAAACGATAAAATAAAAAACAAAAATGTAAATGTGCTTGAGTTCATCAACAAGCAAAAAGGTTATGAAGGAAAAGTTTCAGCGTTTACAACATGGGATTGTTTCCCTTACATTCTTAATAAATGGCGCAGTAATATTTATGTGAATTCAGGTGTTGATACATTAAATTTTAATATGCCGGAATTTAACGTGCTAAATGATCTGCAGTTTCTTGCACCCGAACCACTCGATGTTCGCCTTGATGTAAATACTTATCTCGCAGGCAAAGCATATTTAAAAACGTACAAACCAAAAGTGCTGTACATCGCTTTTGATGAAACTGATGATTTTGCACATGAAGGCATGTATGATCAATATATAAAAAGTGCACATGCAGAAGATGCGATGATCGCTGATTTATGGAATACCATTCAATCTATGCCGGAATACAAAAACAAAACAACATTAATTATAACCTGCGATCATGGAAGAGGTGATGCGATAAAAGAAGAATGGACTACACATGGCGCAAAGACTGCAGGTTCAGGCCAGATATGGATTGCAGCGCTTGGACCAGATACAAAACATATTGGCGAAGTAATAAATACCGATACTTTATATCAGCGACAATTGGCAACAACATTTGCCACTTTATTAGGTTTTGATTTTAAACCGGATCATCCAGCCATGCAGCCGATCTCACAAATAATCTCAAAATAATTTTATGAACATAGAGAGAATATACAAACAAACAGCAAGTGAAATAATGGATTTGTATGAAAGATTTGGTGATGAAGATTACGATGGTGAACCTGTTTCACAAACATCACACATGATACAATGTGCAATGGAAGCAATGGCGCAAGGTCAGGATGAAGAACTTATTCTCGGTGCTTTTTTACATGATGTTGGTCATTTGCTTAAACATGTTGAAGCAACAGAAACAATGGAAAATTTCGGTGTGGTAAATCATGAAGGGTTAGGTGCAGATTTTTTAAAAGATAACGGTTTTTCTGATCGTATTTGCGCCATGGTTGAAAATCATGTTAATGCTAAACGTTACCTGGTGGCAACAGATAACACATACCAATCCAAATTATCTGAAGCAAGCTTACAAACACTGCAATGGCAGGGTGGGCCGATGTATGAATCAGAAATTATCATGTTTGAACAGCATCCTTTCTTTGATGATATTATAAAAGTGCGCTTGTGGGATGAAAAAGCAAAAGATCAAAATGCTGTATTAATTCCGCTTTCACATTTCAAAATATTAATAACAGATTATTTAAAAGATAAAATGTATGCGTAATAAAATTCAGCTTGCTGTGTTTGATATTTCCGGTACAACAGTTAAAGATAAAGGCGAAATAACAGAAGCGTTTGAAAAAACATTTCAGCAAAAAGGACACAACATTCCAAAAGAAAAAATTGCTGCAGTAATGGGGTATAAAAAAACGGATGCCATATTAATGTTGTTAGAAGAATTTGCTGAAGATAAATCCGTGATTAATAAAAATTACGTAAACGACATGCACGAATATTTTATAAAGTGCATGATTGATTATTATGAAAATACAAATGAATTAAAACCTTTGCCTTTTGCAGAAGAAACGTTTGAATGGTTAAAAAAAAATAATGTGCAAATTGGTTTAGACACGGGATTTTTCAGTTCAATAACCAATGTGGTGATTGAACGTTTAGGCTGGCTAAAAAATAATTTAATTGATTTTGTTATAAGCAGTGATGAAGCAAAAGCCGGTCGCCCGCATCCATACATGATACAGGAATTAATGAAGCGTGCAAATGTTACCGATTCAAAAAAAGTTATTAAAACCGGCGATACAGAAGTAGATGTAAAGGAAGGTAGAAATGCGGAATGTTTGTTTTCAATTGCTGTAACAACCGGCGCTTATTCTAAAGAAAAATTAGAATTATATTATCCGGATTATATAATTAACAGCCTTCAGGAACTACCTGCTTTATTATAAGATGTTAGAGTGGCTGAACAGCAACATTATATTATTAATTGAAAATTATTAATTGTTTATTATTCGATGTTTGTTTCAACTGCATGGAAAGATAAACTGCAAAAAATGCCTTCATGGTTTGTTAGTGTGTATGCTGCTATATGTTCTTTTTGCGTTTATTTCTGCATGTATGCTTTTCGCAAACCCTTTACTGCCGCAGGTTTCGATGGATTATATTTTTTAAAAATTGATTACAAGGTCTGGCTTGTGTCAGCTCAGCTCGTTGGGTATATGCTGAGTAAGTTTTATGGCATCCGTTTTATTGCAGGCATGCAATTAAGTAAAAGAGCCAACACAATTATTATCTTAATTATTCTTGCATGGATAATGCTTTTTCTTTTTGCCATTACACCGTCACCGTATAATATAATTTTTTTATTACTAAATGGTTTTCCGTTAGGCATGATCTGGGGTTTAGTATTCAGTTATCTTGAAGGAAGAAAAGCTACGGAATTTATGGGCGCTATTTTATCTGTGAGTTTTATTTTTTCATCGGGTGTTGTAAAAACAGTTGGCAAGAGTTTAATAATAGATCATCATGTTAGTCAATTCTGGATGCCATTTTATACAGCATCATTTTTCTTAATTCCGTTGTTTTTATTTACATGGCTGTTAAACCATATGCCTGCACCAACAACGCAGGATATTGCATTACGCAGTATAAGAAAACCAATGACTAAAGCTGAACGTAAAAATTTTATCAGCATTTTTTTACCTGGTATTATCGTAATTGTAACAACGTATGTTTTGCTTACTATCCTCCGCGATTTTAGGGATAATTTCTCCAACGAATTATATACTGAATTAGGTTACGGCAATAACCCGGATATCTTCACAATAACAGAAACACCAGTATCATTAATTGTACTGCTATCAATGAGCCTGCTCATCTTTATAAAAAATAATGTGCGCGCTTTTTTACTAAATCATGTTATCATCATTATTGGTTATATAATTGCTTTGGTTGCAACCTTGCTTTTTATTAATAAAATTATTAATCCTGTTTGGTGGATGATTTTGATTGGTTCGGGATTATATATGAGTTATGTTCCTTTTAATGCTTTATATTTTGAACGCATGATAGCTACATATAAAGTGCAAAGCAACATTGGATTTCTTATGTACATTTCTGATTCGTTTGGTTATTTGGGAAGCGTAATAGTTTTATTTTTAAAAGAATTCAGCGGCGTGCAATTATCATGGACAGATTTTTTTGTTCGTGCAGTTTTTACAGTAACATGTATTGGTATTGCAGGAACTGTTGTTGCAGCTATTTATTTCAGGCGAAAGCACAAAACGATTTTCGGGTTATCATCATCAAACATAACAACACATGCCGCATAAAAATGCAATTGTTATCGGCGCAGGAATTTTAGGTTTAGCTGTATCGAGAAGTCTTGCTATTCGTGGTTATAAAGTAACTGTATTTGAAAGAAATGAAAAATGTGTTGGCGCGTCTGTAAGAAATTTTGGAATGATATGGCCGGTTGGTCAGCCGAATGGTTTGTTGTATGAAAGAGCGCTTCGCTCAAAATCTATATGGAAAGAAGTTTGTAAAGAAGCTGGTTTATGGTTTGATGAAGTGGGAAGTTTACATCTTGCATATAATAAACTTGAATTAGATGTAATTACTGAATTTGCAGAAGCAAATAAAAATATTCGCGCTGTAAAAATTTTAAATAAAGATCAAACATTAAAACTTTCAGCAGCAGTAAATACTTCAAATTTAATTGGTGCATTATATAGTGAAGATGATATGATAGTTGAGGCAAGAGTTGCCATTGAAAAATTGCCTGCTTATCTCACTGAAAAGCATGGCGTTGAATTTAAGTTTAATACCTGCATAAATTTTATTGATCATCCACATGTAAGCAGTGGCGAACAAAGCTGGCGGGCAGATGAAATTTATGTTTGCAGCGGCGCTGATTTTGAAACTTTATATCCTGAAATATTTACCGCAAACAATTTTACAAAATGCAAACTGCAAATGATTCGATTGATTGCACAAGAAAATAATTTTAGAATTGGTCCCGCTTTATGCGGTGGCTTATCATTGATACATTATAAAGCTTTTGAAGTTGCATCATCATTGCCTGAACTAAAAAAGTTTTATGCTGAAACAATGGCTGATTATTTAAAATGGGGTATTCATGTTATGGTTTCACAAAATGAAACAGGCGAATTAACTATTGGTGATAGCCATGAATATGGTTTGGTGTTTGATCCTTTCGATAAACAATTCATCAACCAGCTTATAAAAGATTATCTGAAAAAATTTGCTGTGTTTAAAGATTGGAAAATGATTCAAAGCTGGCATGGCATTTATCCAAAAAGAACCAATGGCGAAACTGAATTTGTTCATAAGCCGCAAGAAGGTGTAACTATTGTAAATGGCATTGGCGGCGCCGGAATGACTTTAAGTTTTGGTTTAGCCGAGGAGGTTTTAAAAAAGCGCGATTGACCGTATGCCGTTGAGTTATTCTTAATATTTTAATAATATATCAATTCAATTTAGTTGCAGCAGAAATCTCAACTTTGCATTATTGTACACTAATGCCTCATATAGAAGTGTAACAAAAACCATAACTCCGCATAAACTCACCGGTTTTGCTACTTCTTCGCTCCAAACTTTTAAAACAATCAATATGAAATTAAGTAGCTGGGTTGTAAATGTGATTTCAAAAATTCTCTTATGGAAAATGCATGGTTTTTATTCTTTTTTCCGATACTATAAATTCAATAAATGAAAAGCAAAAAAAGAAAAGTTGATATTGTAGTGATCTCTGATGTGCACCTCGCAACTTACGGTTGCCATGCAAAAGAATTGCTGCGGTATTTGAAAAGCATTAAACCTAAAACCATTATTTTAAACGGCGATATTATTGACATCTGGCAATTCAATAAAAGTTATTTTCCCAAGAGCCACATGAAGGTGATCAAACTTTTAATGAATTGGGTTAGCAAAGGAATTAAAACGTATTATATAACCGGCAATCATGATGAAATGTTGCGCAAGTTTGTTGGATTTAGAATGGGTTCATTCAGGATAGTAAATAAAGTTGTATTCGAATTGCAGGACAATAAAAAAGCATGGATATTTCATGGTGATGTTTTTGATGTTACCATGCAGCATTCTAAATGGTTGGCGAAACTTGGTGCAGTTGGTTATGATACATTGATTTTGATAAACAGCTTTGCAAATTTTATATCACAAAAAATATTTAAGAAAGGAAAATTATCATTCTCAAAAAAAATAAAGAACAGTGTAAAGAGTGCTGTAAAATTTATAAACGATTTCGAACAAACAGCAGCAGATATTGGTATTTCAAATCAGTACGATTATGTTATATGCGGGCACATACATCAGCCGGAAATGCGTGAACTTACAAATACACATGGTTCAATCATGTATCTGAATTCAGGCGATTGGATTGAGAACCTGACTGCACTTGAATACATTAATGATAACTGGAGTATTTACAAATATTCAGACAGCGATTTTGAAAAAGAGCAGGAAGAACACGAAGAAGAAAATGATCTTTCAACTGACCAGTTGTTCGATAATTTATTACAAGAATTTAACCTGATGCGTTCGTGAAAATATTGTATGCCATACAAGGCACCGGCAACGGGCATTTAAGCAGGGCAAGAGATATTATTCCTATCTTACAAACAAAAGGTGAATTAGATATTCTTATCAGTGGCACACAAGCTGATGTTGATCTGCCGCATACAATTACTTACAGTTTTAAAGGCTTAAGTTTCATCTTTGGAAAGAAAGGCGGCGTTGATGTTTTGGAAACTTATAAAAAGAGTAACGTCAGGAACTTATTCGAGGAAATTAATAACCTGCCTGTTGAAAAATATGATCTCATAATAAATGATTTTGAACCCGTTTCTGCGTGGGCGTGTTATTTAAAAAATAAAACGTGCATCGGGCTAAGTCATCAATCAGCAGTTTTAAATAAAAATGCGCCTCAACCAAAGCATACAGATGTATTGGCAAAATCAATCTTAAAAAATTATGCACCAACAACTGTACAATATGGGTTTCATTTTAGTAGCTATGATGAAAATATTTTTACGCCTGTTATAAGAAATCAGGTAAGAGAATTGCAGCTGCAAAATAAAGGACATTATACTGTTTATCTTCCTGCTTACAATGATGAAAGAATTATAGAAATATTGAGTGATTTACATGGAATAAAATGGGAAGTTTTCTCAAAGCATAACAAGGAAGAAATACACTTGAATAATATTTCTATTTGCAAGATAAACAATGATGCATTTATTAAAAGTATATCAAGTGCAGAAGGTGTTTTATGTGGTGCCGGTTTTGAAACACCAGCGGAAGCTTTGTTCATGAAAAAGAAATTAATGGTTATTCCGATGAAAGGTCAGTACGAACAACATTGCAATGCTGCAGCACTAAAGGAAATGGGAATACCTGTAGTGAAAAGTCTTAAAGCAAAGCATATTGATAAAATAAAAAACTGGATAGAATCGGAAAATAAAATTTCTGTAAATTATCCTGATATTACAGAAAGCATTATTGATAAAGTTCTTCAAAAACATACTGCCTTAAACAATGTTGTTTCCAGTGAGAAAATTTATTCAGAAAAAAAATTCAGGAAAACAACCTTAAAGAAGATACTCTCACAATTGAGTGCATAATCATGCAGGTAACAAAAAGAGATTTTGGTGAAGATTTTAAGTGGGGCGTATCAACTGCTGCGTTTCAGATAGAAGGTGCATACAATATTGATGGTAAGGGTAAATCTATCTGGGATGTTTTCTCTATGCAAAAAGGGAAAATTTATCAAGATCATCACGCAAAAATTTCTTGTGATTTTTACAATCGTTATATACAGGATATCATCCTTATGCAATCACTTGGTATTCCTAACTATCGATTCTCTTTATCGTGGAGCCGGATAATGCCAGATGGTGTTGGAAAGATCAATTGTAAAGGCGTTGAATTCTATAACTGTGTGATTGATTTTTGTCTTGAATCAGGCATCGAGCCCTGGATAACATTATATCATTGGGATCTTCCACAAGCATTACAGCAAAAAGGTGGCTGGATAAATCGTGATATCATAAGTTGGTTTAGCAATTACGTTTCTTTTTGCATTCAAAAATTCGGAGATAGAGTAAAGCACTGGATGATATTAAATGAACCAATGGTATTTGCAGGTGCAGGCTACTTTCTCGGCATTCATGCACCCGGTAAAAAAGGACTTTCTAATTTTCTTGCAACGCTGCATCATGCTGCAATGTGCCAAAGCGAAGGAGCGCGTGCTGCAAAATCAATAAAAAATGATTTGAAGATAGGAACCACATTTTCCTGTTCACATATTGAGCCCGCAACAAATAATGAGGCTGATATTCGCGCCGCAGCAAAAGCAGATACGTTATTAAACAGAACTTTTATTGAAGCATTATCAGGTTTAGGGTACCCAGTAAAAGATTTGAAGTTATTGAATCGCCTTGAGCCTTATATAAAAGATGGAGATGAAACTAAGTTAGCATACCAAATGGATTTTATCGGTATTCAAAGTTACACACGTGAAATTGTTGCGTACTCTTACTTCATGCCTTTTCTTAAAACAAAGATTATAAGAGCAGATAAAAGGAATGTGGAGCGGACATTAATGAACTGGGAAATTCATCCCCCTTCCATTTATTACATGATCAAAAAATTCAGCGCTTACCAATCTGTAAAAGAAATCATCATAACAGAGAATGGTGCTGCATTTCATGATGAACCTAATAATTGTTGTGTTCATGATCATCAGCGAAAAATTTTTTTACAGGATCATATTCAGCAAGTGTATAAAGCAAAACAGGAAGGTATAAATGTAAATGGTTATTTCATCTGGAGCTTCACCGATAATTTTGAATGGGCTGAAGGTTATTACCCGCGTTTCGGAATTGTATACGTTGACTTTGCAACGCAGAAAAGAATTGTAAAAGATTCAGGTAAATGGTTTAGTGAATTTTTAAGAAAGGATTAATTACTCAGGT
The DNA here is from genome assembly GCA_964236165.1 of uncultured Parafilimonas sp. Classification (GTDB taxonomy): domain Bacteria; phylum Bacteroidota; class Bacteroidia; order Chitinophagales; family Chitinophagaceae; genus Parafilimonas. The sequence continues at coordinate 9,490 of CAXSDU010000097.1, forward strand.
TATAAAAGTTAAGAGCAATGTTTTAAAATTTCAATTTTAATTCAGCAGCAGTCTCGCGCGGATCTCCATCATAATGTTTAATCATAAATATTTACGCTTGTTGATTTTGAGCAGCGGCCTGACGTTCATAGCGAGTGAATAAAGAGAAACTGCACCAAAGAAGAACTGCAGTTAGCAATTCAACTCATATGAAGATTTCATTTAAACTTAAAGTATAAATTACCGTTTGTAAGCAGCAACTCGATATTTTTACTCTAAAACCAGTTACTGATAATTGGCGAAAAGATTCAACTACATAATACAAATGGTAAGCTTTAGTTCATATTACTTTCTTTTCAGAATCTTTTTAAATCATCAAAAAATTTTTATAAATGAAAAATATTACAGCCGTTGCTCTATTTGTTGTGATAATCTGTTGCTCATATAAAAGTTTTTGCCAGTCAAAAAATATATTTTCAAAGCAAATAGAATTGCCAAACGGATGGAAATTATCTCCCGTTGGAAAGAGCCTGCCTTTGGGTGATCTGCCATTGAATATTGCTGTTTCATCAACCAAAAAATATATGGCGGTAACCAACAACGGCCAAAGCATACAAAGCATTCAGTTAATTGATGCGCAGCGTGAAACAATACTTGATAGTATTGATATAGCTGAATCGTGGCTGGGTTTAAAATTCAGTGCAGACGAAAAGTGCCTGTATGCTTCCGAAGGTAATCTCAACCGAATTTTAAAGTATGCTATTATTAATAACAAACTGCATCTTATTGACAGCATTGTTTTAGGTAATCCCTGGCCGGTAAAAATTTCACCTACCGGGATTGACATTGATGATGCAAGGGAATTAATGTATGTGACTACCAAAGAGAATAACAGCTTATATGTAATCAATCTAAAAACAAAAAAAATCATACAAAAAGATACACTTGGTGCAGAAGGATATACCTGTTTATTATCACCCGATAAAAAAGAATTATACATTTCTGTTTGGGGCGGTGATAAAATAAAAGTTTTCAATACAACTACAAAAGCATTTTCAGATAGTGTTGCAGTTGGTAATAATCCAAATGATATGTGCCTGTCAAAAAACGGGCGGTGGTTGTATGTTGCCAATGCCAACGATAACAGCGTATCAGTAATAAATATTCAGCAGCGTAAAGTGCTTGAAACTTTAAATGCTGCTTTGTATCCTGATTCAAGGCAAGGCTCAACAACCAATGGTGTTACGTTAAGCGCAGATGAGAAAACTTTATATGTAGCCAATGCTGATAATAATTGTCTTGCGGTTTTTGATGTAAGCAAACCAGGCAGCAGCATTTCTAAAGGTTTTATACCGGTTGGCTGGTATCCAACGTGTGTGCGCACTATTGGTACAAAAATTTTTGTTTCAAATGGCAAAGGTTATACTTCGATGGCGAACCCTGAGTTCGATCCTTTTCACACAAGGTCAACTTTAGATTATCAAAAAGGTGATAATGACAAGTATTATATCGGCGGTTTATTTAAAGGTACATTAAGCATTATCAATACGCCTACGCAACAACAGTTAAGCATTTACTCGCAACAGGTTTATAAAAACACGCCATATAATAAAAAAAAAGAGTTGCAGTCTGCAGGTATTGCCAACAATCCAATCCCTGAAAAAATCGGTGATAGTTCGCCGATAAAATATGTGTTTTACATCATTAAAGAAAACAGAACCTACGATCAGGTTTTAGGTGATATGCCTGAAGGAAATGGTGATACAAGTCTTTGTTTGTTTGGTGAAAAAGTTACGCCGAATTTTCATGCCTTGTCAAGAGAATTCGTATTGCTTGATAATTTTTATGTTGATGCAGAAGTAAGTGCAGACGGGCATAACTGGAGTATGGGTGGTTATGCAGATGATTATCTTGAAAAAACATGGCCAACAAGTTATGGCGGCCGCGGTGGTGAATATGATGCGGAAGGCAACCGCGAAATTGCAAATAATAAAGGCGGTTTTATATGGAATGATTGTGCAAGGAATAAGGTAAGCTATCGTACTTATGGCGAGTTTGCTGATAATTATAAACCAAATCTTCCTGTATTGAAAAATCATTATTGCACATATTATACAAGCTGGGATCAAACGGTACGCGATACTACAAGAGTGGGACAATGGAAACGTGATTTTGATTCATTGGTAGCTGCCGGTGCTTTACCGCATTTAAACACACTGCGAATTATAAATGATCATACAGAAGGTTTACGCAAAGGACGGCCTACACCCTTTGCACATTGCGCAGATAATGATCTTGCCGTGGGGATGTTTATTGATTATTTAAGCAAGAGTTCTGTTTGGAAACAGAGTGTTGTATTTGTGTTGGAAGATGATGCGCAGGATGGTCCTGATCATGTTGATGCACACCGCAGCACGGCTTATGTTGCAGGAGGTTTTGTAAAAAGACACTATGTGGATCATACAATGTATTCTACTACTTCTGTGTTGCGAACCATTGAGTTAATTCTTGGATTACCACCCATGAGCCAATATGATGCATCTGCAATGCCCATGTTCAGGTGCTTTCAGCCAACAGCTGACCTTACACCTTTTAATGCAAAGCCATTACAAACAGATATCAATCAAAAAAACACAATTGAAAATGCATGGCAGCGTGAAAGTGAAAAGTTTGATTTCAGTAAGGAAGATATGATTCCTGACCGTGCCTTCACAGAAGTTATCTGGAAAGCAGTTAAAGGCGCTGATGCGATTGTGCCTGCACCTAAACGTGCGGCGTTTGTAAAACAAAGTAAGAATGGCGATGATGATTAATTGCTATTTATAATCAATAATGTATTAAAGCATTAATTGTATTATAATAAATGATAACAATTAAATGAAATCAACATTTGAAATATTGATTAGTTATTCCACTCATACAAATACTATCACTAATTATTTCACTTACAAAGCAAACACCGGAAAAGCAAATCATGCGCTGTTGCTCGGCTACAATTTGTCTGCAGCGAAACAATATTTGCACAATAGTATTTTTTGTAAAATGTATACTCTATTCTTTACAATTATGAAGGATTTACCTAATCCCGGCGATTCAACGCTTGTGATTTATTTTACGAGATAGCAAGGTATTTTTTCGAGTTTTTGTGACACTTTACTTCTTGATCATTCTTATACTGATCTTGATAGAAAGATATGTACAGAGGTGAAAACCATGATTGTCTTATCAGGTTTTAAAGCTCTTATTTCTACAAGAGTTTTTATATTTAACTAATTTCATCAACCTTAACGAACAAATGCTGCGGCAGTT
>CAXSDU010000097.1:12787-14323 GCA_964236165.1 uncultured Parafilimonas sp.
AAAATTATACATATGGACATTAAAAACAATCACGGTCATGAAGAAGGAAGAATTGCAAAAGCAATAGAAAAACAAACTGCCAAACTTCCTTCAGATCTATTTCTATGGGCTGCACTGGGCTCAATAGGCGTTTCGTTACTTCTTAAAGCCTCTAAAAAAACGCATGATGCATTATTCGTTGGTCAATGGGCTGCACCTTTTTTATTACTTGGAATATATAATAAACTTGTTAAACAACAAGGGCATGATGCGTCAGATAATGATGAATAAATATAGTTAACTAAAATGCGCAGGCCTTTGTATAAACAAAGGCTTTTTTTAATTTTGTGCTAATGTAAACTTCCCGATTTTCGCTAATTAATTCTTTTTGAAAAGGTGAAATTAAGATTGGTTACAAGAATATATAATGTGGAAACGGGCCACTTCAAATTCCTATTGTTATTAAAAAAAACGACAGCAACTTATTGGCGTTATTGTGCAGGCAACCGCTAAAGTTAATATGGCAACATAGTTCTATTAGTGTTTTATGTTTCCTGCTTGACTTACCCCTAAAGACCAACGCAATTTGTTAATCGCCGTGTATTATTGAAGTTTATATTAAGGTCTTCTTTCGATGTGCTAAATGCTATTTGTGCCTGAAATAAATACGTTGCAAAAAACACCATGCAAAAGTTGCTAATTTAAGTTTTAGAGAATACCAACTTGCTAACTTTGTTTCTCTATTTATTTATAATAATATACTTCGCATTTTTCAATGCCAGTATTCCAAAAAGCAAGGCGCCACGTCCTGCCTTGGTCATCTTCATCACCGTTTAAACGTCTGCCTTTAATCCAGCTGCCATCAACAAATTTTCCTTCATTCACATTGCCAATGCCAACAATCACTGAAGTATCGTTTTGCGAATAAAAGCGAACGCGAAAACCACTGCCTTCACCAATAAATTTATTGTCGCCATCAGCCATTACAATCCCATAACCAACCTTTGCTTTGTGGCCAAAAATTTCATCCAAAGAAATCTCCAGTGTATAATTATTCATATTTATTTTAAATGAAGGATGCTGTTCATCAATTACAAAACCAATAATATTTCCTGATTGCTGGCTTTGCAAAATCTGAGGCATTAATTGCCGAAGTATATTATAGCTTTTGCCAAGTGATGCATCGCCTCTTAAATGGTCAATGCCAAACGGCGAAACACCAATGGCATTATATTTTCCTATCGCTATAAAAACATTCATTGCTCCATCATCACCGCTGTTCATTTCAGGTATAAATAATATGTTGCCATGCTGTGTAAATTTTGCACAGCGGTCATTATAGTCGCTAACATAAATGTCTGGTGCAAGCAAGTCTATATATGGTGCGCCCGCTTTCCAAACATCCATCACATGCGCTAACGCACCGCCACTTGGATAAGTGCCGGGTTTTCGGTTATCTCCCTGGTCAAGCCATGCGTTTACATACATTGGTATAGCATATTCTTTCTTACCTGCCGCGGCAACAGTGTTGATATATTTTGCATAATGCCACGCCAT
>CAXSDU010000098.1:0-5233 GCA_964236165.1 uncultured Parafilimonas sp.
TAAAAATGCAATAGCAGAAGGTTCTGCAGGCACACAAATACAATCATAATTTTTACCTTTTAATTTTTTAGCGAACTGCCTGGCTGCATACCAGCCTAACAATAAATTGCATTTTGCCAGGTATTCTTTTCTAAAAATTACCCGGTTAAACTTAGCCACTGCTCTTAAAAATTTATCCAGAAACTTAGGTAAATTTAAAGGGCCAACCAATTCAACTTCATGCCCATAATCCTGCAAAGCCTTCGCTATGTAATATATGCTGCCGTCCCAAAACTTTTTGTTCCGGGGATCGCTAATTGATAAATAAGCTATTTTCATTTGTGGGTGTTGTTAATTTTCTCGCACACGAAAAAAAAGCCGCCTGTAAAATTATAAGGCAAAATATCTGCTATTTTGCAATCAATTTTTTGCAACATTTTTATACGCTTTGCGAAAAATGAAAAAGGAAATACATCTTCTACAAAATTTGCTTTACCAAACTTTGTAATTTTTAAATTATTTTTTTCTGATAATTGCTGAATATCTTTTTTTGAAAAGAATTGTACATGATCCAAATTATCAGCATCTGATTGTGTTGTTGTTCCGCTGTAGCCAAGCATTTGCTTAAACTTTACAACTGATTTCCACACCCAATTATTTTTATTTCTGAGTTTTAAAATTGGTTTTGTAACAAGACTCTCTCTTGGTCCTTTTCCATTAGGAACGGTAATAATTAATTTACCATTTTGCGAAAGTATTTTATTTAAAACCTGTAATAAAGATTCAGGATTATCAAGATGCTCTAAAACCTCACTGCAAATAACTGCATCGTATTGCTCACCTATAGCTACTAATTCTTCTGCACTTTTCTTTATAAATGTTACGTTAGATAATTTATTTAGCGCATTCGCTTTCTCAATTGTTTTATCACTAACATCTACACCTGTTACATTAAAACCAAATTTTCCTAAGTGCCGGCTTATAACACCATTGCCACATCCAACATCAAGAATGCTTGCGCCAACGGGTAAATTTTCCTGTAAAAAGTTCGTTATAAAATCGAGTCTTTTCCTGTCTGCCAATCTATCGTATTCGTAGTATAGTGAAGTATTCTGCATCAATAATTAATTTTTAGATAAAACGTTTGTATAAACGTCTTCAATTTTTTTTGTCATTTTTTTTACATCAAAATCATTCAGGATTGTTTGCTGTGCAGCTTCTGATAATTCTTTTCGCAAAGCATTATTATTGATTAATTCTTTTATTGCATCTGCAAGCATTTCTATGTTTTGCGGTTTAATCAAAATGCCATTTTTTTTATTTTTAATTATCTCAACAGAACCATCAACCTCAGTTGCGATAACAGCTTTGCGCATTGCCATTGCTTCTAATAAAGCAATTGGAAAACCTTCCCATAAAGAAGGCAAGCAAAAGACATCTGATGAAAACAAAATATCTGCAACATCAGCCCTTGATTTTTGAAATACTACTGATTTTTCTAAACGCAATTCTTTTACTAATGCAATTGCCGGCTCTTTTAATTCGCCATCACCAATCATTAATAAAACTGCATCAGGATAATTGAAGACAACTTCTTTAAAAGCTTTTATTAATGTAAGCGGATCTTTTTGTACTGTCATTCTTCCTACAAAACATATTACAAAAGCATTGTTGGAAATGTTTAATTCAGTACGCAGATTTTTTCTTTTATAACAATCCGGATTAAATTTAATTAAGTCAATACCATTATGTACAACTACAGATTTGAAATCGGAAATATATTTATAACCGGTTTGCTGATTAGATTCAGAAACTGAAATATTACAATCTGTTTTTTTTGTTATCCACTTTTCAAATAGTATTCTTGTTTTTTTTACAAATGTATTTTGATCATCATGAAAAGACCAGCCGTGAATTGTATAAATGGTTGGTAAGCCAAGATTTTTTGCAGCCCAGTAAACATTGCTGGTTGCTCTTGTGCCGTGAATATGTATAAGATCAATCTGTTTTTCGCGCAAAAGTGATTTCACACTTTTCCATGTTGATAAATCAAAAGCTTTTTCAGATTGAATTACATAATTCTCAATGTTCATATCGTTTAACTTATCAATCATTTCTCCATCAGTAAAAGATAATACCACCGGCTGAAACTGAGCTTTGTTTAAATGGCTTACTAAATCAACAATATGCGTTTCTCCGCCACCAACTTTGCCTTGCCTTATTGCCTGCAATACTTTTATTTTTTTTGAGCCTGTCATTAATTTCTTTTTAAGCAGTTTTCGCAAACCACTTATCGTACCATAACTGAAACACAAGTATGTTCCAAACTTTTTGATAGTTTACTTGCTTGCCCTGTAAATATTCGTTAGTTAATTTTATAATTGGCGCGCTGTTAAATACACCGCTTTCTTTCAGCTTTTTTTCACTTAAATAATGCTGAATTTTTTCTTTTAATTCATCTTTAAACCAAACAGTAAGCGGCGCAATAAATGGCATCTTTGGTCTGTCCATTAATTCCTTTGGAATGTATTTGTGAACAATCTTTTTTAAAATGTATTTGTTTGTTTTATTTCTTATTTTAAGATTAGCCGGTAACTGAGAAACAAACTCAATAATGCGATGATCGAGCATTGGTTCGCGCCCTTCAAGACCAACAGACATTGTTGCTCTGTCAACTTTTACAAGATTATTATCGGCTAAAAAAGTTTTGTAATCAACAGCAAGCATTTTATTTAATGAGTCAACATCTGTTGTAAAATTATTAGCGCAATCAAAATTGGTTGGATAACCATCATAATTTAAACCGATAAATTTTCTGGCTTCATCTTCTGTTATATATTGACTTATATATTTCAAAGCTGCGAGTGGCGTTTTATCAGCCCAAATTCTTCGCATCTTTTCATAACGCGTATTAAAATTATATTTTTTATTGAAGTAGGGAATGTGTTCCGGATTAATTAAACTCATTACATTACTAAAAGCAGACTGCATAAAATTTGGAACAGCTTCTGTATAACGAATAGATTGATTGAATTTATTATAACCGGCAAAAACTTCATCGCCGCCATCAGCAGACAATGATACTTTTACATATTTACTTGCAAGCTGACTAACCAATGCTGTAGGAACAACAGAATTATCAGCAAAAGGTTCATCATAAATTTCAGGAAGCTGGTGAAAAACGTCTGCTGCATCTGAAGCTGTAACATACCATTCATGGTGATCTGTTCCTAAATATCCTGCAATTTTTTTTGCTTCTGGTGCTTCATTAAAAGCAGCTTCTTTATAACCTATAGTAAAGGATTTTAATTTTTCTGTTCGGCTGCTCTGCAAAATAGCAGCAACGCTTGTACTGTCATATCCGCCACTTAAAAATAAACCCACAGGTACATCTGCAACCATGCGGTAATCATAGGCAGAAATAAGCAGTCTTTCTACTTCATCAATTGCATCTTCTTCAGAAATTTTTATTTCGGGCTTATCATAAAAATCACAAACGTCCCAATATTTTGTTTGTGTAATTTTTTTGCTTGATAATGATAATTTAAAATAATGACCAGGATTTAATTTGAAAGTTTTTTTGAAAATAGAGTAGGGCGCGGGAATGTAGCTATACTGTAAAAAAAGTGACAAACTGTTTACATCAATTTCTTTTACAAACATTGGATGCTCATGCAAACTTTTTAATTCAGATGCGAAAAGAAACACATTATCATTCCAATAATAATACAAAGGTTTTACACCGGCTCTGTCTCTGCAAAAAGTAAGCTCTTGTTTTTCGTAATCTAAAATCACATACACAAACATTCCGATGAATTTATGCACGACCGCATCTCCCCAGCAATGATATCCTTTTAAAATTACTTCAGTATCTGAGCCTGATGAAAATGAATACCCTTCTTTTATAAGTTCATCTCTTACCTCACGATAATTATAAATTTCTCCATTAAAAATGATACTTAATTTTTCAAAATGCATTGGCTGATGACCGCCGCTTGAAAGATCGATAATAGATAATCTTCTTTGACCCAAGCCAACAAATGCGTTTGGTGTATCAATTACTTCATAGCCGGAATCGTTTGGTCCGCGATGGATCAAAGCATCAGTCATTTTTTCAAGAACAGATGCACTTGTTTTTTTATTAAAATCACAAAATCCGGCTATGCCGCACATGAGTCAAGTTTTTTAATATTGTAATTTGATATATTCCATAAATAACCTTTCCAAAAAGCTTTTAAATGTTGTGGTTCACGCTTATATAAAAAGGTGAACGTATTTTTTGGAATAGTAATAAACGTATAGTAAAGAACAAAGCCAATAAATGACAAACCTTTTACATTTCTGCGCATAAATAAAATTCTGTTCCTGTTTAAATAAAAAGTTTTTAATGTACTTTTTTTACCAACTGACATTGACTCTTTATGATAAATAAGTGACTTATACTGATAATAAACTTTGTAACCTTTTCTTTTTATTTGCTCGCACCAGTCAAACTCTTCATAATATAAAAAATATAGTTCAGGCATTAAGCCAACTTCTTCAACCACTTTTCTTGGAATCATCATTGCGCCACCATGTGCATAATGCGTGGTTTTAATTTCGTCGTATTGACCATGATCCTGACTTTTGCATCCAACCATACTATTTCGTGCAGTAAATGTGTTTACTTTATTATAGCCGGCAAATTCAATTGTGCCAGGCGAATCATAATAATGAAACTTAGGACTTACTACACCCGCATCAGGATATTTTTCAAATATTTCAAGTAAGCCTTCAAAAATATTTGCCGTTAATACAGTATCATTATTTACAAAAAATAAATAATCACCTTTTGCTTTTTTTATACCTAAATTATTACCACCTGCAAACCCAAGATTTTTTTTACTTAAAATAATGTCTACAGGAGGATATGTTTTTTTTAATTTTTCTGACGGATTTTCTTTTGAAGCATTATCAACAACTATTACTTCAATATTATCATAATTTATATAACGTACAGACTCGAGAAAATCTGCGGTTATTTCCGCATTATTATAATTAATAGTAATAATTGATATCAGAGGCTTCTTATTCACCATACATTTTATACAACGGATTTGTTATTTCGTTTTTCGTATGAATAGTATGTATAAAAACTTTTTTTGCTTTCTTCATTCTGAATAAGTTCCCGGTCATCAGAATAATTGCTTTAGGCAATTGTAATAAAGCGTTTAATAATTTTTTGTTTTTTAATTCTGCAGGAACTGCTATTATC
>CAXSDU010000098.1:5243-14250 GCA_964236165.1 uncultured Parafilimonas sp.
TAAGAAACCAATAAAAAAATTGTTAGATAAAACTCAACAGGAATTTGTATGAAATATGCAGCTATACATAATGCGGGTAAACCTGCAATTAAAAAAGCTCTTGGCGGAATAAGGTTATTGGCAACGGCTAAATTAAAGTAACTGAAATTGCCTTTTAATAATTGTGCACATCCTTTTATAAAATATTCTTTTAAATAAATAAACTGGCTTAATAACCATCTCTTACGTTGTTCTTTGAAAGCATTAGAATTATCAACTTTTTCATCAAATATCAGAGCATCTTCAAGATATACTATTTTATTGCCTGATTCTGTAATCTTTAATTGCAATGGTTTATCAAAACCACTGATAGCAGAAATTTCTGACAAAGCATTGCGTAATACTTCAAACTCAAATGCCATACCTGAACCAATTACTGATGAAGATATACCTAACGCATTAGCGCCTTTGCGAAATATATTATTGTTAATAGCTTCGCTGCAACCATCCAATATAGCAAAAGATGTGTCAAGATTTTTTGCTACTCTTCTTCCTTGTACTGCGTGAGCGCCATTAAGAAATGCATCATTTATTTTTTTCAAAAAACTTTTTGCCAGCATATTATCAGCATCACATATTAAAGCAACATCATAATAACGATTAATATTTCTAAAGCATTCATTAAGTGACTTAGTTTTTGAGCTATTTGTAAAAGCAACTTCTACAACATTCAGCGGCAAATTTTTCAAATGCTCAATAGTTTCAGCTTTAAAAGAATCAGCTATCATGTACACATCAAATAATTCTTTTGGGTAATCCTGACTTAAAATATTTCGGGCAGTAGCCATAATTATTTCATCTTCTTTATATGCTGGTACTAATACTGCAATTTTCTTTAAAGGCAAATAAGTTGCTTGTGTTTTATTTCTTTTAAAAAACTTTGCAGCTACTGCAAAAGTGAAAAGATACAAAACTGAAAAAAAGCAGTAAGTAAATACTACCCAAAAGAGTATTATTAAAACCTGATTAAACATTATTTTTTAGTATTAATTCTTTAGGAGTTTTGATTAGAATCTTCATGTCGAATAAAAAAGATTGTTTTTCTGCATAAGCACAATCCATAGATATTCTTTCATCAACCGATAAATTATAGTTTGATCTTCCTTTAACCTGCCATAAACCCGTAATACCAGCAGGTGCAAGAAATCTTTTTGCAGATTTATCAACCGTAATGGAAGATGCCTCATATAATGGCAGAGGTCTGTTACCTACCAAGCTCATATCGCCTATTAAAACATTTATAAGCTGTGGTAATTCATCAAGGCTGGTTTTGCGTAAAAACTGCCCAGCTTTTGTAACACGCGGATCATCTTTTATCTTAAAAAAGTAACTGCCTTTATAATCTTTGTATTCGTTAAGATGTTTTAAATCTTTCACCATGTCTTCTGCATTAGCAACCATAGTTCTAAATTTAAAAAAGGTGAAAACTTTATAACCATTACCGGCGCGCAGTGATTTGTAAAAAACAGGACCCTTTGATTCTAATTTTATACAAATGGCTATTATAATAATTAATGGCGATAATAGCATTAATGCAAATGCTGAAAAGAATATATCTATTGAACGTTTTAAAATGTATTGTTTATTCTTGGAAGTTTCTGTTTCTGTACTAATACAGTTAGAAAATTGGCTTTGAAATGATTTGTATTTTTTAAGAATCCCTATTTTATCTGTAAGGTCTGTTAAGGAAGTGTCTAAACTTATCAAATCATCAATTCCTAGAGCTTGTGTACATAAGTCAATATTTACTTTATCTGTATTTGTAAACAAAATAAAAGGAACCTGGCAGATAATTTGGGTTGCAGATAAATAATGGGCAAAATGCAAAATGCTTTTCTCTTCTACACCACCATCGCATATAATTGCATCAAACAAAAATTGTCTGCTTAAATTATTCTGAATCATTTTTCTTGCTTCATGAATATTAGCAGCATAGCTCAATTCAAAAATGCCTGTAGTAAGTTTAATTTTTACAGAATCTTCGCAGCCAATTAATAAAATTTTATAGTTGCAAACACTTTTGGTGTTTGTTTGCATCAGTTCATCGCCATTAATAATTTTTATTGAGTCTAAGGTAGTAGTAGTTGTTGGTATCATAAAAAAACTAATTATTGCTGAATATTTGAGTATTAGCGCTTAAAACTTTTGTGTTAATATAGCTTAAAAGTTTTAATGGATCAAATGGTTTGCTTATGGTTTTTACTGCAGGAAACATGCGCATCGCTTCAGATTCTGCCATACTGGAAAGTATTATAACAGGTATTTTGCTAAAAACCACGCTGGTTGATAAATGTTTAACAAACTCGTATCCATTAATATTTTCCATAACAAGATCACTAACAATAACATCCGGCTTTATACCATTATAAAGGCAATGCAAGGCTTCAACACCGTCACAGGCTGTAAAAACAGTGTATTCCTTTTCAAATATTTTTTTAAGTAGCTGAAGCATCACCCTGTCGTCATCTACCAGTAGCATTTTATGTTTCATTGTTTCGTCTGTTTAAAGTATTCGTTTAATTTATTCAACGCCCTAAAATTAGGATGCGAATAACTTTATCGATATGCAAGTTGGTAAACGTGAAGGAAATGCTCGTGAACGCAAAAAATAAAGGGCTGATTGTAATTGTATACTTTTGATTTTATTTACATTAGATAAATTTTATGCTTTTTTGGAAATACGTTTTTATTGTTTCTTTATTGCTGATAATGTATAATTATATAGGATATGCTCTTATAGCATTTGTTATCAATAAACTTAATCGCAAGCCAAAACCATTTTCAAATTTAGGCAATCAGCCTTCAGTTTCCTTTATAGTTGCAGCTTATAATGAAGAAGATGTAATTGAAAAGAAGATTATTAACTCACTGGACCAGAATTATCCATTATCTAAAATTGAATTCATTTTTATAACTGATGGTTCTACAGACAAGACAAATTCTGTTATTCAAAAATATCCTGAAGTGCATTTACTTTATAATATAGAAAGAAAAGGTAAATCTGCAGCACTTAACAGGGCTGTTTTCGCTGCCAAAAATGAAATATTAATAATGAGTGATGCAAATACTTTTTTGAATAAAGAAGCGGTTAAAAACATAGCAAGGCATTATAATTTATCATCTGTAGGAGGAGTTGCAGGAGAAAAAAAGGTATTAAGTACCGCAGATGATAAGGAAGATGTTGGTGCAAGTGAAGGATTATATTGGAAATATGAGTCTTTTTTAAAAAAGGTAGATTCAGAATTTTATTCGGTGGTTGGGGCCGCAGGAGAATTGTTTTCTGTACGTAAAAATTTATATGAGACTTTGCCAAATTCGGTTATACTTGATGACTTTGTTATATCTCTAAAAGCCTGTGAAAAAGGATATCGAATTATTTATGAACCGGAAGCTTATGCTGCTGAATTATCTTCTGTTTCTGTTAAAGAAGAAAAAAAAAGAAAAATTAGAATTGCAGCCGGTGGTTTTCAGGCAATGAGAATGCTCTTTTCTTTGTTATATTTTTGGAAACATCCACGCCTGAGTTTTTTATATATATCACATAGAGTATTGCGATGGACAATAAGTCCTGTTTGCTTAGTTACAGTTTTTATTTCTAATATTGTATTAATATTTTATACAGATATATACATATATAAAACTGCCTTTATTATTCAAGTCTTATTTTATTTATCCGCATTTGCTTCCCTGTTCATTTCTGCAAATTCAAAACTTAAGTTTCTAAAAGTTGCCGCATATTTTACCTTTATGAATTATTCTGTTATTCTTGGTTTTTTCAGATATGTCTCTAAAAAGCAATCTTCTGTATGGGAGAAATCAAAACGCTCAATAAACACTGCAGAATCAGGAACTTAAAATGTTGTTTAACTCCTAAACTATTTAATTTTACACTTAATTTAAATTGAGTTTGTTCTTCAATGTAGTTACACATCATTTCTCTTGCATTCACGAACAAAAACACATGCTTTACCAATTTAGTAAATTGCGCTTTGTTTTGAGTCTTTATTTTTACGTTGCCAAATTATAAAATAGCCTTCAATGAAAAAGCTTTACATCATCCTTATCAGTTTGTTTACTGCGAGCATAATTAACAGCAGTTATTCACAATCTGTTTTAGACCCCAAAGATTCTGTTTATACTTACAACTCCAATAATCCGCCAACACAGCCAGCATGGGGCCAAATAGGCAAGTGGGTTAGAACAGTAAGAGTTAGCTGGAACAGCAATTCTTATAAAGCATACATTTATAAAGGTTGTGCTTTCAGACTTAAATTTCCTAAATCCTATAATCCAAATGCAAACGATGGAAAGAAATATCCAATGCTTGTTTTTTTTCACGGGCTTGGTGAAGTGGGACCTATATATGATAATGAATATCAATTATATCATAGTGGAGATAATTTCAATGCCGCTGTAAATAACGGAACATTTGACGGATTTATTCTTAGCATGCAATGCCAGGGTTACTGGAGTGAAAACCAGTATCAATATATCTCTGAAATAATAGATTATATGATTGCTAATAATAAATTAGACCCATTTCATGTTACTGCAAACGGTCTTTCTGCAGGTGGTGAGGCTACATGGGGAATAATGATGGATTATCCAACTTATATTAGTGCTGCAGTACCTATGTCTTCATCATCTATTAATTATAACAATACAAATACAGTTAACAAAATAAAATTTACACCAATATGGTTATTTCAAGGTGGTTTGGATGGTTCCCCTGCACCATATACGTCTCATTTAGTAAGAGATTATATACTTGGAGCCGGCGGTGATATTACATATACCGAATATTCCGATCTTGGACATGGCGTTTGGGACAGAGCTTGGAAAGAACCAGACTTTTACTCATATTTACTTCGGAGTTATAGTTCCAATCCGTGGACATTATTTGGACGAACAGAATTTTGTGCGAATGATGCAATTAATTTAACTATTGGAGTTCCGCCAGGATTTGATGAATATCAATGGAGTAATCATGGGGTAATTATTAATGGAGCATCATTAAATACAATTAATGTAAAAGATACAGGAACTTATGCAGCAAGAGTTAGACGTGGATCTTTATGGTCAGATTGGTCGCATACACCTGCTCACATTATAATAAAAACTCCAACTGTTACACCACCAATATCTGTTGCAGATTTAATGAGTTCAGTAATTCCTTCTGCTGACGGTAAAAATTATGTGAACTTGCAAGAACAAGATAATGGTTACACTTCTTATGCTTGGAAAAAAGTAGGAAGTAATACCATAATTGGAACTGATAGAATTCTTAAAGTAACACAACCCGGCGATTACATTGTAGCCGTTACAGAACAATATGGATGTTCAAGTATTTTTTCACCAGCTTTTCACGTAGCTAATGCTAATGGTACAAATGCTCCTGATGCAGCAAAAAGTTTAACTGCACTTACACTTTCTAATACTCAAATAGAATTGGATTGGACTAATAATCCAAGACCAAATTATAATGAAACCGCCTTTGAAGTATATCGATCTTTCACTCAGGGTGGCCCATACACTTTTGCAGGAATAGTGCCTGCCGACACGTTAACTTTTACAAATAATGGCTTAACTCCGAACGTAAAATATTATTATAAAGTAAGGGCGATTAATGATAATGGGGCAGCTGCTCTTTCTAATGAAGCAACTGCAACAACCCAGTCAGACGATATATTTCCAACATCTCCGGCACATCTTATAGTTACATCTACAACCAACTCAACTATAAGTTTACAGTGGGATTCTTCAACTGATAATTTAGGAGTTGCTCTTTATGAAGTATATATAAATGGTATTAAATCTTATTCAACAACACAAAATTCTTTTATATTTAGCGGGTTGCAGCCGCAGCAACAATTTACTTTTTATGTAAAAGCAAAAGATATAAGTGGAAATTATTCACCTCAAAGCAATCAGGTTAGTGCAGCTACAATTTTGCAGGGCTTACAATATAAATATTATGAAGGCACATGGAATAAGCTTCCTGATTTTAATACACTTAATTCTGTAAAAACCGGTATTTCTTCTAATACAGATATTAGTGTTAGAAAAAGAAATAGTCAATTTAGTTTTTTATGGCAAGGATTTATAAAAATTCCAGTATCCGGAACATATAAATTTGAAACTTATTCTGAAGACGGCAGCAGATTATGGTTAGGTAAATACGATGCTACTGCTAATCCTCTTGTTAATAACGACGGGGTACACAAGCTTAAATATGCAGCTGGAAGTATAACACTTCAGGCAGGAATTTATCCTATTACAATTGCTTATTTTAATCAGCAAGGCAGCCCGGCAATGAGTGTATATTGGACATGTAGTGCATTACTTGGAGATAATAACAGGCATCTTATTGATGCTAAATATTTTGTAGATAGCTATACAACACCCGGCACTACTCCTGCAAAACCATCAAACTTAATAGGTAAAGTTTTTTCTTATAATCAGATTAAATTAACCTGGTCTGATAACAGTAATAATGAAACAGGGTTTGAAGTTTATAGATCATTATTATCAGATAGCGGATTTACAATTGTATATACTTCAGTTCCAAATCAAACAACTTATGTTGATTCAGCTTTATTACCAGCTACGAAATATTATTATAAATTAATAGCAATTAATAATAATGGTTCATCAGATTTTAGTGGTAAGGTATCTGCGAGTACGTCTGCAATTCCTGCAGCACCAGCGATGCCTATAAATTTTAGTGCTGTAGCGCATTCATCATCTCAAATTTTATTATCATGGATTGATAAAGCCATTAATGAAACCGGTTATACAATTTACAGATCAACAGGTAATGCTAACAATTTTAAGCAGTTGGCTTTATTACCTGTAAATAGTAATAGTTATAACGATTCATCTTTATTTGCACATATTGCCTACTATTATAAAGTTGTTGTTAATGGAGTTGGAGGATCATCAAATTCTTCTTCGGTTGTTTCAGCAACAACAGGCGATAATTTACCGGTTATAACTGATTTGATCAATAGGAGCGCACCTTATGGAGCTACTACAGCTATTACAATAACTGCAAATGATGTAGATGGAGATTTACTTAGCTATACAATTCTTCAAAAACCTTCATTTGCAACTTTTACAAGTAATAGTAATAACACTGCAACTCTTACATTAAATCCATCATCAGCAAATCAGGGAGTTTATAATAATATACAGGTAATTGTAAATGATAATAATGGTGGTAAAGACACAACTACTTTTAATCTAACAATAAATAGCAATTACGATCCTACAATTGACGCTATCTCAAACTATACTTTAAATGAAGATGGCAATGTTACCATCAGTCTTAAAGCGCATGATCAAAATACAAGCGATATTTTAACATGGTCAGTAACCAACGCACCAAATGCATTTACATTAATTCCTGGCGCAAATGGTTCTGCAACATTAAATCTCCATCCAAACTTCGCAGCTGCCGGAACATATAATGTTCAGGTTTCTGTAATGGATGGTAAAGGCGGAAGTGCCATAAGACCATTTACAGTAAACGTTAATGAAGTAGATCCAAATAATACTATATATGTTAGATTTAAAGATCAGGACACATTGGGTTCTCCTTGGAACAGCATAACCGGTATAACTACTAATAATTTAAAAGACGCAAATAATAATACTACCACTGTTGGGTTAGTATTACAAACTTCTTGGTTTGCTGCATGGCATGAAGGTCCAAATACAAATAATAATACAGGTATTTATCCTGACGCAGTTTTAGAGGATTATTATTACTTCGGTGTTTTTGGCGGACCAGAAACAGTAACGGCAAAACTTACCGGTTTAAATCCTTCTTTAAAATATAATCTTACATTTTATGCAGGAAGTTCATGGGTAGGTGCTCCAGATAACGGAACCACTACTTATACAATCGGATCTCAAACTGTTTCATTATATGTTCAGAATAATACTAAAAATTCTGTTTCACTTAATGGTATTGTTCCGGCATCCGATGGTACTGTTACATTCACAATGGCAAAAGCCGCTAATACACCTGTTGGATATCTAAATTCACTTGTTATCAATTCAATTTATGATGATGGATCTGCACCAACAGCTCCTAAATCACTAATTGCTCAAAATACGTCTAATCAAGGAGTACAATTAACCTGGCAAGATTTGGCATATAATGAAACAGGATATGAAATATATCGGTCTGCAAGTTCTGCGGGTACATATTTATTAATAAATACATCAGCACAAAATGCAATAAATTATTTTGATACAAGTGCCAGAGGTAATACGCAATATTATTATAAGATTAGAGCAATTAACGCAAATGGTCAGTCTGAATATACTGATGCAGCAACTATTGTTACGTTGGATAGAATACCACAGATTTCAGCAATTAATGATATTGTATTAAAAAGCAATCAAACATTGAACGTTAATGTTACGGCTAATGATGATGTAACTGATCATGTTAGCTTAACAGCAACTGGATTGCCACCTTTTGTAACTTTTACTGATAATGGAAATGGAACAGGTAATTTTTATCTTCAGCCAACCGCTGGCACAATTGGTTATTACCCTGCCATTAAAATTAAGGCAACAGATAATAGTGATTCAAGCAGCACCAAGAGTTTCAATATAACTATTACCGACAATCTTACATCTTCAGTTTATCTTAATTTTAGTGATGGAGTTGTGCTTGCAAACAAACCATGGAATAATCTTTCAGGTTATCCGGTTGCTGGTAAAACATTTGCAAATATTGTTGATCAGGATAATCTATCAACAAATATTAATGTTACACTGGTTAATGGATTTCAAGGCGTAGTTGCATCGGGAGATCAGCCTGGCAACGGTAAAACAATTTATCCTGAAGCAGTTTTAAATGCAGGTGAATACGAAGGAACTACAACAGTTAGAACAATTAAGGTTACAGGATTATCAACCACGAAAAAATACAATTTTGTTTTCTTTAATAGCC
>CAXSDU010000099.1:0-2785 GCA_964236165.1 uncultured Parafilimonas sp.
CGCTGATAAAAAATTTGGGAAGGGTGAGAGTGGTGGTTAAGTAGGAATAAAAAATGAATTGAATTTTTTATGAACCCGGCAATTGAATAAATATGAAACTTTTGTTGCGTCGCACTCTTGTACTTTTTGTTCTTTATTCAGCTATAACATCAGGTGAATTTATAAATAATAATTTATCAAATCAATAAATGAAAGTTCAAAATAAAGTAATAATTGTAACAGGCGGTGGCAGCGGCATGGGTCGGGAGTTAGTGCTTTATCTTCTTTCTAAGAATGCAAAAGTTGTTGCAATAGATATTAATGAAGATGCATTGAATGAAACTGTTTCATTAGCAGGCAACAATAAGAGTTCATTAAAAATATTTACTATTAATATTACAAATAAGGATGCGGTAGAACAACTGTTGAATGATGCGATTGATGCATTTGGTTTTGTTGATGGTATTATAAACAACGCAGGTATTATTCAACCTTTTATTAAAGTGAATGACTTAAATTATGAAAGCATTGAGCGTGTCATGAATATAAATTTTTACGGAACTTTATACATGGTAAAAACCTTTCTGCCGCATTTGCTTAATCGCCCAGAGGCGCATATTGTAAACATTTCAAGCATGGGCGGCTTTCTTCCTGTTCCTGGTCAAACAATTTATGGCACATCTAAAGCGGCAGTAAAACTACTTACCGAAGGTTTGCACTCTGAGCTGGCAGGTACAAATGTGCATGTGACGATAGTATTCCCTGGAGCTGTAAGTACCAACATCACAAAAAACTCAGGATTGCAGGTTTCAGCAACATCCGACACTAGGCAAAAATCAATGAAAGTATTATCATCTGCTAAAGCAGCCGAGATTATCACTAATGGAATAGAACATAATCGTTATCGCGTATTGGTGGGCAAGGATTCGAGGCTTATGGATTTCTTCTATAGGACAAATCCGGCAGGCGCGGCAAAATTTATTAGCAGTAAGATGCAGAGCATGTTGTCTCGTTAAAGAGAAAAGCGACACCAAATTTCGAATGGCTTTAATAATTGTCAGTTCAGGGCGTGTAATTTTATATAAATATACTCTTTGCCTTTTTCAAAATCCCTTCGCTGCAAGCCTGTGCACAAAACCCTTATGCAGCCAAAGGTTTTTGCCTAATACAAACCCACCGCACAAACATCGCTGCCCTGCCGCACAAAAGCCATCGCAGCAGCCATGTTTCTCCTCTGCTTCTAATAACAGCCAAACAGCCGCCCATGCTGCAAGGTAAAAAAGTCTCTCTCCGGCTGCCGTCAGCAAGCTGATGCGCCAAACCATGCAGCAAAAGGCAATTACTTAATGTCTCTTTATGCTTCGCCTTCTGCCATGCCCTTTGGGTGCTACGCAGTTTGTCACACTGCAGTTCCGGCATCCTGCGTTCGGGCAGCTCTTGTGTCTTGTTATGCCCCAACTCGCTTGTTCTTTTGCCCACGCACTCCATTCCACCACGCGCACAGCTAACCTTTTTGTTGCGAGGCATGGCATCGCTTAGCTAACACACAAGTGCTGCACATGCTTTTCACAAGCTAACGCTACTATACTCACGGGGTTTCATTTCGCTACACTTCGTCCCTCATTCACTTCAGCATCATTCAGTACACCCGCTGGTAATATTTGTGCTCGCCTTGCATGCCTGCTAAAGCTTCGGGTTCGTCATGGTTTTTAGCAAACGCACAAAAGCTTGACACAACAAAAACACACGCCAAACCCTTGAGTAATACGTTGCTGTCTATCACTATGCTATGACTTTATATCCAGCACTTGTAGCAGGCACTCGCAGCCAATTTCGTTCGTTCCGATCTTCATTGGCTTTGACGGCGAATCCGGCTTAGCTACAGTGCGGACAAGTGTGCCGCACAGCTAAGCTTCTTTTTTGCCGCAGGCGCCATTACCTATTGTGCTACTTTTATAAACATGGAAAAATTAACAGCGGGTCTAACAGGTATTGCCGGTGAATATTACGTAGCTGCTGAACTTTCGAGACGTGGTTTTATGGCTTCAATCACGTTAAGAAATAATAATAGTATTGATATTCACGCCTCGCATTTAAAAACTAAAAAACTCTTTGCAGTTCAAGTTAAAACTAAACAAATAAAGGGTTATAAATGGATGCTTAACATGAAAGCAGAAAAGCATTTTGATGATAAACATTTTTATGTGTTCGCTAGTTTAAAAGGTTTGAAAGAAAGACCTGATTTTTATATTGTACCAAGCACCATTGTAGCAGAAAGAATTAAATTTTCACATACTTTTTGGTTGAACAATCCGGGTAAAAAAGCGCAGACTCATAATGCTTCATCAATGCGCATTTTTGAAGACGCAACAAGTGAATTTTTAGAAAGATGGAATTTGTTTGAATAATAAGAAGTGCAGCAAGTTAGGCGGCTATCACAACCCTGTTATTTACCTGTAAAGAAATTCCGCCATAAACACAAAGCCAGCGCACAAAGCATTCATTTATTGCGTTGCTTCTTTGCAGTCAGCCACGCCGCCAGAAATAATGCTTTCTTTTTCTTTTTTTCGATTTTTCTTTTTCTTTTAAAATATTTAATTTGATTTAAATATCTCTATCTCCAAATCAGATATAATACAATAATGAATGCCCTTTAAAATAAAAGAAATCAAAACTTAAGTATACTTAGCTTCTTTTTTCTTGCTCACAACAATAAGTTGCAGCCCTAAATTTTCAAATATGCAAGAACAAGTGAAGAGTGCAATGATGCAAACGCCCATTTTATTCCCGATTGAGCCATCCAGCT
>CAXSDU010000099.1:2795-14072 GCA_964236165.1 uncultured Parafilimonas sp.
GGAAACCATCCGGCAAATTGTCCGCGAAGAGGTAAATAATCAGGAAACCAAAAAGCCGGTCTCTGTTTCTTTTGAAACGCCCGGAATGACCTACAAGCCGCTATATAAGATAGCAGAAGTGTGCAAATTGTTCCAGGTAACAAAGCCAACTATTTATGATTGGGTGAAGCATGGAAAACTAAAACCCTTTAAAATCCAGTCGAGAGTGTACTTTCTCTGGCAGGACATTCAACAACTCCTGCCTGTGTCAAAAGAGTCTTCTTAATCTTCAAGCTAATCTTGGAAGAAGAGTTCAGTTCGTATTACAGATTGAAATTTCTTGATTAACGATTCATTTTTTCAAAACATTTAATCAACTTTTTTATGGCAGACTTTAAAAGAAGAACGCTGGTTTTAGGCACCGGCAAGCAAGTAAAACTTTTTGGCAGCAGATTCGCGATCAGTAAAACATTGGAAATAGGTGAAGGCTACGCACCGAATATCTTTTCTTTCACGGCAGAACAAACCGAAGATAGAACTGTAAGTAAAATATTAAATCCACACCGTTTATCAGTAGAGGAAATGATGGAGCTGGCTGATTATAATATCCGTCTCTGGATGGATTTGAAAGATAGTATCAGGCGGCATGGTGTGGAAAGCGCGAAGGTGTTTAACCGGGAATAAATACACGATCAGGCAAATACAAAACAGGGCAACTGACAAATAAGCCGGAATATAAAGCCGCAATTTTTTTCTCATTAGTTATCGTTTGACTTTTTAGTATCGTATAAACAAAGTGCTATATAGATAATGATGAGAGCAAAACGATCTCACGTTAGCATTAAGGAATAAAAAATAATTTATTGCTTTCAGTATCATTCCGCTCCTTTTTCAATACAGCTTATTTAACGAAAAACTTATAAAAAGAGTTACAAGCAACAACATGAATTTTTTCAAAGACTGCAGATAGTGCGCAAAGGTCGATTGTAAGGCAAGCGGTGTTGTTGTCGAACAAAAATTCCTGGTTCGACCAACAACGCTTGGCTTTTGCATCCCGGTGGTCGCAAAAGTATTTGAAACAGACGCGGATAAAAGATTAAAAGAACTGTGATGAAAGAAGTAGTAGCGGAAAAACATTTAAAGGCAGGAAGGCCGCTTAAAACGGTTAAGCGGGACATCAGGGCTGCTGTGCGCTTTAGCAAAACGGAATACTTTATCGTTCAGACAAAAGCCGGTAAAGCAGGCCTTAAAGTATCAGCCTATATACGTGAAGTAGCTATTAATAAAGAAGTAAAATCAAGGTTAAGTGAAAAGGACAGACAAACTGCCAGGGAGCTTGCCGGCTTCTCCAACAACGCAAATCAAGTCGCAAAAGTAGCACATAAGGAAGGAATGCTCTCAGCCATGCAATGCTTCGAGACAATTAAAGCTGCTATTGATGAACTTTTAAACAGGTTCCACCATGCTTAGTAAGTTTTATCATGGACACTCATTCTACCATGCCTGCCGTTACATTGTAACCAAACAGGATGCAGAAGTACTGTATGCAGAAGGTGTAAGAAGCCATGACTTTAAGCTGATGGCAGATGATTTTATTATCCAACAGCAACTCCGACCTGCAAAAGAGAAAGCCTGCTTCCACTGTTCTTTGAGTTTTTATCCGGGTGAAGTAATCGGTGACGACATGATGATACAAATTGCAAAAGAATATTTAGAGAAGCTAAACATTTCAGATACACAATTTTCTATCACCAAGCATACAGACCGGAGACATCCTCATTTACATATCCTAGCAAACCTGGTCAACAACAAAGGAAAAGCAATCTCTGACAGTTATTTAGGGTTGAGAGGAAAAAAAATAGCGCAAGCGATAACAGATGAATATAAACTTAAGACCGCCTTCAAGAAAAATCTTGCGCTGACAAATATTCAGGCATTAAGAGGAGAAGATGCAAAGCGTTATGCTATCTACATGGCAATAAAAGAATCGCTGCCGCATTGCAGCACACTGGAAGCGCTGGAAAGAAAATTAAAGCAGCACCAGATTGAAACGAAGTTCAAGTTTAAAAGCGGCACTAATGAAGTGCAGGGTATCAGCTTTAAACTCGGGAACAACATCTTCAAAGGCAGCAGCATTGACCGGAGTTTTTCTTACAATAATTTAAAAAGGCAGCTGGGCGTCGCTGAGAAAGAGGTGCTGCAACAAAACTCGTCCGGGCAAAGGGTGAATATAAAACTTGGTAAAAGTATCAAGCTGAGTGAAAGTTTATCACTTAAGCAAAAGGCAAACCTGGCCGGTAAAGACTTGGCAAATAGAACAATAAAGCTGCTTGAAATACTTCTGCGACCTGAACAAAACAATGAACTGATATCGGGTGAATTATTAAAAGAACAGCAAAAGAAGAAAAAGAAAGGACAGCGGCCGGGTGGATTGCATTAATCATTTTTTTAAATTAAAGGAGGAACACTTTATGAGTGAATTGTTATTAAACACAATCATTGATAAACTGAATATGGAATCGCAGGTTATGGGTACAATCAGGGAAAGAGTAGAAACTTTACAGGATAATACCGAATCATTAAATGGATTACAAACACAATTAACTTCCATTGACAACAATATTAAAAAAATAGTATTCCCTGAAAAGGAAGTGCGTCAATTATCATTTGATTTAAACCGTGCAACATCAATTTTGCAACAGCCGGTGAAAAATGAAGTTGTTCATCAGCATCATATTCCAAAATTGCTTTGGATAACTGCCGGTTTGTTTTTGATATTGTGCCTTGTTTGTTCCGGCTGGTACACAACACATGATAAACTTCAAAATTATATTGCAAATGATACCAAGTACCGCTATCTGAAACTGGATGAGGATAAAGTATTGCATAAAATATTACTCATGACAGACAGTATATACGACCTTGATCCAAAGATGCGCGATGATGTTATCAGAACTGAAAATGAAAACGTGGCGAGAGCAGAACTGCAAAAGCAGGCTGGTGAAAAACAAAAAGAAGCGGATGCACTGCGGCAAAAAGCGGTTAAGCGAAAGAAATAATTTTATAAATGCTTTTGACCTGTTGTTATAAGACAATTATGAGAATCGTATTATTGTAATTACTAAAACAACAATCCGCTTTGGGACGAACGGAAATATTATTAAAAGACGGCACCAGGTATTTTATACTACTTCAAATTACAATGCTGAAAACGCTTTAGGCATTGTAAAGGCTACCTTGAAACAATTCACAGTTTATAAAACAGATAGTGCCGAAGACGTTGTTTGTAAATTATATCAGACAGATGAAGGCAACTGGTATGACTTAACTATAAACAACTCCATCAACTCATTCCTGTTAACTTCTATTAAAATAGCTATTGATGAAGCAGAACAAGGAACCCATCTATTAAACAACTACTTATAAAATCCTAATCTTTTTAAGAGAAAGAAACCATTAACCAGAAATTTAATTGTTAGCATTAATCCTGCTACAAAGTTAGGCTTATGTGGCTGCAGAGGCGTACAAGAGCTTCCCGCATAAACACGAGTGCCAGCGCTCAAAAGCCTTCATTTATTCGTTTGCCTCTTGTACTTGTTTGCCACAAGCCTGGAGTGAGTACCATAATTAATTTTTAAAACTTTAAAACATCGGTTATGGAAACTTCAAACACATTAGCATGGAATCAGGTATCTGAAATTGAACTTATTTACAAATCAAAAGTAAAGCCATCAGAACGTCCTAAAGTAACCACTTCAAAAGATGCTTACGAACTACTAAAACAAAGCTGGGATGAAAATAAGATTGAGCTCATTGAACAGTTCAAAGTGCTATTTTTAAACAGGGCTAATAAAGTGCTTGGCATATATGAAGTGTCAACCGGCGGCATGACAGCAACTGTCGTTGATCCTAAAATTGTTTTTACAGCTGCCTTAAAATCATGTGCCTGCAACATCATACTTTGTCACAATCATCCTTCCGGTAACCTGCAACCCAGCAGGGCTGATGAAGAACTTACATCAAAGCTTAAAGGAGCTGGTAAATATTTAGAATTGCAGGTAATTGATCATCTTATAATCAGCAATGAATCATATTATTCATTTGCTGATGAAGGGCTGCTATAAGCTTTCGCCTATTTGATATCCAACATACATTTCACTTTTCGCTTTGAGATTTGAATTGTATGTTTCACTGCCGGAAAGATTGCATAATAACAGTGTACCTTTTCCTTATTATTTAATAACTCTTTTCTTTCTACCCTAACCGATACTGTTGCGTTGTCAATTGTATATTTGAATCCAAACTCTTTCTTTCATGCAACATGTAACAGGCAATCTTTATTCAATTGGTTTAGGTGGCGTAAATGCCTTCGTTATTGACGATAGCGGACTCACCCTGATTGATACCGGTTTTAAGAACAGGCAAGAAAAAATATATGCTGCAATAAGAAAAGCAGGCAAAAATCCGGATAACATTAAACAGGTTATACTAACACATTGCCATCCTGATCATGCAGGCAGCGCTGCTGCCGTTGTTGGCGGTAAAAAAATTCCTGTATGTGCCCATACCATAGATGCAGATCTCATCGAAAAAGGAATTTCACACCGGCGCCAGTTATCTGTATCTCCTGGAATCGGAAATTTTCTTATCTACAACCTTTTTATTAAACCGGCACCAGACAAAATAGAACCGGTATATGTAAATGAACGTTTAAAAGATGGCGATTTGTTACCTTTTGCTGGTGGTCTTGAAATTATTCATACACCCGGGCACAGTGCCGGTCATATAGCGCTTCTAATGAAGAATGAAGGAATACTGATTGCCGCAGATATTTGTGCAAATAATTTTGGTATCGGTTTAAGCACTATATACGAAGATCGCACACTTGGCATTGAAAGCGCTTTAAAAGTAGCAGCTTATAATTTTGATATAGCTGTGTTCGGTCATGGTAAGCCTCTAATGCAAAATGCTAATAAAAAAATACAGGCGAAGTTTCTTGAAATTCAAGCTAAAGAAAAAAAGAATTAAGCAATGTATGAAGTGAGACTTGATCTAAAGTACCCAATTGCTTATCTTCATTTTAAAAATTAACTGATTGCATGTCTGTTAAAGAAGAAGCCTATAAAGAAGTTGAAAACCTTGTAAACCGTTTTGAAGAACAACTAACTTCTTATAAAAAATCTGATTATAATGAAACGTTGGTGCGCAGGGATTTTATTGACCCTTTCTTCAAAGCATTAGGCTGGGATGTTGACAACTCACAGGATTATGCGGCAGCTTACGATGGAGTAATACGTGAAGACTGAATTAAATTGAATCCTGCTTCTAAAAATAATTTCTAAAATTTTTCTTAATTATTTTGTTGCACTTTTGATAAATTATTCATGACTCAAAAACAACTTGAAGATTACCTCTGGGGCGCAGCTAACATTTTAAGAGGAATGATTGATGCGGCTGACTTCAAACAATACATTTTTCCATTACTTTTTTTCAAGCGCATTTCGGATGTTTGGGATGAAGAATATCAGATAGCTTATGATGAGTCAGATGGTGATATGACTTATGCTGAGTTTAGGGAAAACCATTGGTTTGATATTCCTTCAGGTTGCCATTGGAAAAACATTCGCAATAAATCTTTAAATGTTGGTGATGCTCAATGGACAAATAAAAAAAGGATGAGCGATGAAAAGCTGCTTAACTTAATTGAGCACTTTTCAAAGATGGATTTGAGTTTGAAAAATGTTCCTCATGATATAATGGGTGAAGGTTATGAATACCTGATTAAGAAATTTGCAGACGATAGCGGACATACTGCTGCTGAGTTTTACACGAACAGAACCGTTGTAAAACTTATGACGATGATAACTGACCCGCAGCCTGATGAAAGTGTATATGACCCAACCTGCGGAAGCGGTGGAATTTTGTTGAACAGCGCTTTATATTTGAAAGAACAAAATAAAGAATATAGAAATTTAAAGCTTTATGGACAGGAATTGAATCTTATTACTTCTGCTATTGCACGAATGAATATGTATATGCACAATGTTGCTGAGTTTCAAATTGTGCAAGGCGATACGTTAGACAGCCCAAATCTTTTGGAGAATGATGAGTTAAGAAAATTTGATGTAATAATGGCAAACCCGCCATACAGTGTGAAGCGATGGAACCAGGCAAAATGGATGAACGACCCTTTTGGAAGAAATATTTGGGGAACACCACCGCAGGGCAATGCTGATTATGCTTTTCTTCAACATATAATTAAGAGTTTGAAAACCGATACGGGAAGATGTGTTGTATTGTTTCCACATGGGGTTTTGTTTCGTGATTCGGAAAGTCAGATACGTAAAAAAATGATTGAAGCTGATAAAGTTGATGCAGTAATTGGGTTAGGTCGTGGTTTGTTTTACAACTCCGGAATGGAATCTTGTTTGCTTATATGCCGAAACAAAAAAGAAAAAAGCAGAAAAGGCAAGACTATTTTTATTAATGCCGTAAATGAAATTAAAACAGAAAGGTCAATGTCTTATTTGTTACCCCAAAATATTGAAAAAATTTCAAATGCTTACTATTCATTTAAAGATATTGATGGTTTTTCTAAGGTTGCTGATATAAAATCTATTATCTCAAATGATGGAAACTTGAGCGTTCAACTTTATATCAAACCAATTGCTGATAAATCTGGCGATGAAGTTCACGATTTAATGACACAAATAACTGGAACAGAAAAGTCGATATCTCTAAATATTCAAAACTTGATTGACAAACTTCATGAACTGGGGATACAATGATTAAATTAGAAAGAAAAAATTGGAGACGAACAACACTTGGTGAGGTTGCCTTAGAATATTCTAAAAGAGTTGATAACCCTAGTAAAAGTGGTTTGGAAAAGTTCGTTGGCTCAGAAAATATTGGACGATATGATTATTCATTAAAAAGCTGGCAATCCACTAATGATATTATCTCAGCAATGAAAAAATTTGAGACGGGAGATTATCTTTTAGTGCGGAGAAGTTTGTATGCGAGTGATTTTAGAGAGAGAGCTCCTAGAGCAAATATGGAGGGGATATGTTCGGGTGATATTCTAACAATTAAAGAAAAGAAAGATGAAATTGTCGAAGGTTTTCTTTTTTGTGTTTTGAATTCAAAAGATATTTGGGAATATATTGTCGCAAATGCTTCTGGTTCTATAACAAGAAGGATAAAGTGGGATGAGTTGTCTAAATTTTCTTTTAATCTTCCAACACCTGCTGAACAAATCCAAATAGCTGAATTATTTCAAAGCATTGAGACTACTATTGAACAAGCGGAACACTAAAAGAAGAATTTAAAAGCATTGCAAAAAACACTAAGCAATAGTTTAGTAAATACTCAACCAACATTTGGTAATTTATTGAGCAATAAAAATTGTATTGTAACAAATTTCGGTGGAGTTGCTGATTGCGATGTGCAGCATGCCAAGCAGAACAAAGATATTAGTCGCTTTATCGGATTAGAAGATATTCAACCTGAAAATTTGAACATCACTACATGGGGAAATATTGCTGACGGAACAACTTTTACAAAAAGGTTTTCGAAGGGTGATGTATTGTTTGGTAAACGCAGAGCATACTTAAAGAAAGTTGCAGTTGCTGATTTTGATGGAATTTGTTCTGGAGATATTTTGGTATTGAAAGCAAAAGAAAAAAAGATGTTGCCAGAATTACTTCCATTTTATGTTTCATCAGAATCATTCATCCAACATGCTGTAAACACATCGGCTGGTTCACTTTCACCAAGAACAAAATGGAAAGATTTATCTTCTTTTGAAATCGCAATCCCAGATTTAAAAGCACAGGGAAAAATTGCTGAAGTGTTTAAGCAACTTCAAACAACGCTTAATCAAATCAAAACACAAAAACAAACATTAAAAAACTTAAAGCAGAAATTGCTGAATGAAATATTGGGATAATGCCAGGGAAAAAACCAGATATTGTAAAACTGTATCGTATTGTGCATATTGACAATGTAGAATATTTGCTTACTCATGGTATGTTCACCAGACATCATGCTCAAGCTGATCCTGATTACATAAATATAGGCGATAGCGGATTAATTGAACAACGTAATGATTATCCAGTTCCAATCAACCCTCCAAATGGAACACTTGGAGAATATATTCCTTTTTATTTCGGTATCTTATCCCCAATGTTGCTTAATATTAAAACAGGTTTCAGAGGCATTACTCAAAGACCTCAATCAAATATTGTTTATATAGTTTGCAGAGCAAATAAGATTATTGAGCATTGTGATAACTGGTGCTTTACTGATGGTCATGCAAAAAATGCTATCACAGAATTTTATAATGATGAAAACTCTTTAGAGGAAGTGGACTGGAATATAGTTAGTGAAAGATATTGGAGCAATACCGAAGATGATTTTGACCGGATGAGAAGAAAGCAGGCAGAGTTTTTAGTAAAAGAACATGTTCCTGTTCAATGTATAAGTAGCATTGTAGTTTTAAACCAGCAAATTAGTAACTTGGTGCAAGCGATACTTGACAGATTAGGTTTAGAAATTCCTGTTCACGTTAATCCAAACAATCAATTTTATTACTAATGAACTATTTAAAAGGAAACCTTCTTGAATCTCATACACAGGCATTGGTAAACACAGTAAACACTGTTGGTGTAATGGGTAAAGGAATCGCTCTTCAATTTAAAGAAGCATTTCCTAACAACTATAAAATTTATGCTGCCGCATGTAAGCGAAAAGCGTTGCAGCCTGGAAAATTATTGGTTGTAAAAGAACAAACACTTGAAGGAGAAAAAATTATTATCAACTTTCCAACAAAAACGGAATGGTATCTTAAATCAAAATATGAATATATTGAAGAAGGTTTAAAAGAATTAGCCAAAGTGATTGAAGGATATAATATTAAAAGCATTGCTGTTCCACCTTTGGGATGCGGCAATGGCGGTTTGAAGTGGGACAAAGTGAAAGCGCTGATGGAGAAATATCTTGGTAATATTTCAACTACTGAAATATTGATTTATGAACCCAGCGAAGCGGTAAAAGAAATTTTGAAGAAGCAGGAAACAAATAAGGAAATAAAGCTTACACCAGCCCGTGCGATGTTGCTCTATGCGATGTATTATTATGAAAGCACCGGAGAAACCTGTAGCTTATTTGTTGCAAACAAACTTGCTTATTTTTTACAGCGCCTTGGCGAAAAGAGCATGAATAAAATGAAATTTCAGGCAAGTCATTATGGACCTTATGCAGTGCAGGTAGAACACATGTTGCATTCCATCAATGGAAAATACTTAAAAGGTTTGGAACAAATGAATGCAAAACCATTTGAACCTTTAGAATTACAATATGATAAAGCAAAAGAAGTAAGTGAATATATCCGCAAAGACTTAACCGATGAACACAAAATGAGAATTAAAAATCTTGTTTCCCTAATTGATGGTTTTCAATCCGCTTTGTCTTTAGAAATACTGGCAACAGTTGATTTTATAAAAAAAGATTCACCAGGGATAAATCAGGAAGATATAATGAAAGCAATTTCTAATTGGAGTGACCGCAAGCGTAAACTTTTCAGGGATAAATATATTTCTATTGCCATAAATCATCTTAATAATTATGGTAACAAACTTCATATCGCTTAACCCTAATGTCTTTTAACGAACTCAATAGCGTAGAACATTTTATTGTTAATCATCTCACTGGTGTTAATTTAAATAATATTAAGTCTAGTATGGTTGCGGAAGACGCTGTCGAATACGGCGATGGTGTAACATGGAAATATGTTCAAAGCGAAATTCTGCAAAGAAATATTGATGATGTTTTGTTGGAGAAAGAATTAGCAAAAGCACTTTGCCGGTTAAATCCTGAAATTGCTGTACAGCCTGAAAGAGCGGAAGAAGTTATTCATAAACTGCGTGCAATTCTAATTACAGTAAACAATGTTGGGTTGGTTCGTGCCAATGAAGAATTTTCAAAATGGCTTAGGGGCGAAATCTCTTTACCATTTGGCAAGGATGAACATATAAACATTCGCCTGATTGATTTTGAAAACTTAAAGAACAACACTTACATCTGCACCAACCAGTTTTCAATTCGTGCAAGAGAAACAAAAATTCCTGACTTAGTATTTTTAATAAATGGAATTCCTTTAGTAGTTGGTGAAGCCAAAACACCTGTGCGACCAGCAGTGAGTTGGTTTGATGGAGCACATGACATTCATGAAGGGTACGAAAATTCTATTCCTCAATTATTTGTTCCAAATATTTTTTCATTTGCAACAGAAGGCAAAGAATTATTTATCGGTGCAGTTAGAACACCCTTAGAATTTTGGGCGCCCTGGAGAATAGAAAATGAAAAAGATAAGTTGCAGCAGTTTGCCGGCTTGCATGATATAGGAAAACAATTAACGCATTTGCTCAACCCTTCGACCTTACTTGACATTTTGCAATACTTCACCATTTATGCAACAAGTAATCAGAAAAAGAAAATAAAAGTTGTTTGCCGGTATCAACAATACGAAGGTGCAAATGCAATTGTACAACGTGTAAAAAAGGGAGAAATAAAAAAAGGTTTGATTTGGCATTTTCAGGGTTCAGGTAAATCATTACTCATGTTATTTGCGGCACAAAAACTTCGCAAGGAGGAACAATTAGGAAACCCAACAGTAATAATTGTTGTTGACAGAATTGATTTGGATACGCAAATCACTGCAACATTTAATACAGCCGAAGTTCCAAACATGATAACAACCGACAACATCAAAGAACTTCATGATTTACTGGAGCAGGATGCAAGAAAAATAATCATCACCATGATTCACAAATTCAAAGATGCTTACCCTGACATGAATAATTGTGATGGTTGATGAAGCACACAGAACACAGGAAGGTGGTTTGGGAAGAAAGATGAGGTCAGCATTACCTAATGCTTTTCTTTTTGGCTTAACTGGAACACCCATAAACAAAACTGATAAAAATACTTTCTGGGCTTTTGGTGCAGAAGAGGATGTTGCAGGTTACATGAGCCGTTACACTTTTCAGGAAAGTATTCGCGACAATGCAACATTGCCCTTGCATTTTGAACCGCGCTTACCAAATTATCATATCCGCAAAGAAGATTTGGATATTGCTTTTAGAGAAATGACAAATGATTTAAGCGAAGAAGACAGAAACACATTGAGCCAAAAGGCAACAAACATGAATGTGTTTTTAAAATCACCCGAAAGAGTAAAAGCAATTGTAAGAGATATTGCAGAACATTTTACAAAGCATGTTGAACCTGAAGGATTGA
>CAXSDU010000100.1:0-4318 GCA_964236165.1 uncultured Parafilimonas sp.
TGTTTACGAATACCGTTTTTGTTGTTTTGTCAACGGTAAAATCAAATAGCAAATCATTTTTCATTTTTTCTGTTTTTTAATTGTTGATAATACTTTGTCAAGTTGATTAAATCGGGTATCCCAAATTTTTCTTAATTGGTTTAACCATTTATCAATTTCTTTCATTTTGTCAATTTCAAGTGAGTAGTAAATTTCCCTGCCTTGTTGATCCTGTTTTACTATTTCGCATTCTGTGAGTATGCGAAGGTGTTTGGAAACAGATTGCCGGGTAGCATTGAAGTTATCAGCAATAGCGTTCGGTGTCATTGCCTGTAATGCAATTAAGGTAATAATTGCCCGCCTTGTAGGATCTGCTATTGCCTGAAAAATGTCTCGTCTCATATTGTTTACTTTTTATGTTTGCGAAACTAATCGGTTGCAAATATATATGCAACTATTCGGTTTCGCAAATTTTTTTCAATTAAAAAAGTTTGTTGGAATTGTTTGCTTGAAGAGATGATATAAAATTGCTGCTACAGTTAAGCATTTGCGATAGCATTATAATAGAGAACTTTTAGCTGGTACAAATGCTTAATTGAAAAACTAAAGTTGAAGATAAAAGCAAATGCTGAATAATGAAATGCCGGCTGGAACAAAAGATGATAAGAATTACTGCTGCACAAGTGCGGCTGGTCAAGCCATGCCTTTACAAATGCATCTGTTAGCTGTAGTTTTATTTTTTATTATTTTTTCCCTTCAATTCAATTATACCAACTTTGTGATGAAAAAAATAGTGTATCTTATAAGTCCAATAGTTTTACCATAGTAACCATTCTGTGTATAAGTAGTAAATCAGTTGTAGAATCATTGTTGTCTTTACATTTTTGACTTATAACTATACAAGAAATACTTTTTTATGCCATATCAAAGAAGTATCTTTTATGCATTCTGAAATTACTGAACTGCTATCTTCTTTTAAAAGTGTAGTCTTTAAATGTTTACCAAACCTAGTTCCAGTCTTTACGATTATATCCTGAATGAAATAAGAGTTCCGCCAGTATATGGTGCAGAATATTTTTCAAGTGTTTTGCCATTAGAATATATGGTGGAGTAATAGCGTCGTGACAGCCGCAAAGCTACAACATGTGCTTTGGCTTGTTAAAATTTTGAATTTCAAGAACCAGCTCTTTGAAGTTGTTGTTGGTCAAATAGAGTTATACACAGCACAAATATTATTGTACTTATAAGAAATTATAAATTTTTTAGTTTGCTGTAAATCAAAATTTTTTAATTCGCTTTTTGTATTGTTAGTGTCTGAATACACTTTTAGTAAGTGATTATATCTATCTCTAACATAACTATTTAAATATTTTTTTGATAATGAAGAAAAAACAAATTTTTTATTTTTTTAATCTGATGAATATTTTATTTAAATATTTTTGATATTTATAAACACGTTCTAAGCCTGTATGAGTAAACAAATAAAAAATCTACTGCTTGCTGATGATGATTTGGATGATTGTACTTTTTTTAAAGACGCTTTGGAAGAATTGAAAGTTTCCGCAACATTATCAACAGTTAACAACGGTGTTGAATTAATGAATTTTTTGTTGGCGCATGTAAATAATTTACCAGATATAATTTTTCTCGACCTGAATATGCCGCTTAAAACCGGATTGGAATGTTTATCAGAAATTAAAGAGAATAACCGTTTAAAATATATTCCTGTAATTATTTTCTCAACATCTTTAAATATAAATGTTACAAATTTAGTGTATGAAAAAGGAGCACAGTATTACATTCGTAAACCTGGTGAATTTTCCAAACTAAAAAAGGTTATTAATGATGCATTAATGATGAGCAGCATTCAAAACTTAGTGCAGCCGGAAAAAGAAAAATTTGTAATCTATTTTTAAGATGGAAAAATTAAACAGCAGCCTTGCATTTCTTTCAGGCGGAGGAGAAATGGGTGATCTTATTCGAAAAAAAGACTGGAGTAAAACAGAGATTGGCAATCCTGAAAACTGGCCGCAGAGTTTGAGAACTACTATAGGAATTATAACCAACTCCAGATTTCCCATGTTTTTGTGGTGGGGAAAAAATTTGATTTGTTTTTATAATGATGCTTATCGTCCAAGTCTTGGCGCAAATGGCAAACACCCTTCTATTTTAGGAATGCCTGCTAAAGAAGCCTGGCCCGAAATATGGGGCATTATAAATCCGCTAATAATACAGGTTTTATCTGGTGGTGAGGCTGCATGGAGCGAAGACCAGTTAATTCTTATTTTTCGCAATGGTAAAATAGAAGATGTTTACTGGACTTTTAGTTACAGCCCAGTGAAAGATGAAACCGGGAGTATTGCCGGTGTAATGGTTACCTGTTATGAAACCACAGGTAAAATAAATAACCTTAAACAACTGGAAGAAAGCGCAGATGAATTGCGGTTTACCATAGAAGCGGGAGAGTTGGGAACATTTGATTATAACCCGCTTACCAATAAATTTTCTGCTAATGAATTATTAAGAAATTGGTTTGGTTTAGCACCCGATGCAGAAATTTACTTGGGTATAGCTGTAAATGCAATGGCGGAAAAAGACAGGCAGCGTGTTACTGAAGCCATTCAAAAAGCACTGCAGTTTTCTTCCGGTGGAAAATATGATATTGAATATACAATTATTCATCCTGTTTCAAAAAAAGAAACTGTGGTACATGCAAAAGGGCGCGCATGGTTTAACCAGGAAAATATTGCATATCGTTTTAACGGAATATTGCAGGATGTAACAGAACAAAAGCATTTTGAAAATAAGCTGGAAAAACAAGTGGCGGAGCGCACCAAAGAACTTGCAGTAAATAATATTGAGCTTGAAAAAATGAATAAAGAGCTTCAATCATTTGCCTACATATCAAGTCACGATTTGCAGGAACCATTAAGAAAAATTCAAACATTTTCTACGCAGATACTCGATAAAGAATTCAATAATTTATCAGATAGCGCGAAAGAAAAATTCAGAAGAATGCAAATAGCTGCAGAACGAATGCAAACACTTATAGATGATTTGCTTGCCTATTCCCGCACTAATATAATTGCAAGAGAATTGGAAAATATTAATCTTGAAAAAATTATAGAAGAAGTTAGAGAAGACCTGAAAGATGAACTTGATCACAAACATGCAGTAATACAAATTGGTGATATGTGTGAGATTAAAGTAGTGCATTTTCAGTTTCGGCAGTTATTGTATAACCTTATAATTAATGCGCTTAAATTTTCAAAAGAAAATACGTCACCCGTTATAAAAATAAGCAGCGAAACAGAAAAAGGAAGTAAATTAAATAATGAAAAACTTGCACCTGAACTTACCTATTGCCATATACATATTTCTGATAACGGAATAGGTTTCGATCAGCAATTCAGCGAAAAAATATTTGAAGTATTTCAGCGTCTTCATGGTAAACATGAATATAAAGGCACCGGTATTGGCCTTGCTATCGTAAAAAAAATTGTAGAAAATCATAATGGTATTATTACAGCAACCGGAGAATTAATTAAAGGAGCAGCATTTGATATTTATTTACCTTCTGTTTAAATAATAATTTATTATTTCTCCTAACAAAAAAGTTTAGCCAACTCTATTATTCTTATATAAAAAATCAAATACTTTTAATTTTGAATATCCTGATCGATGTAAAATTTTTTCAAAAATTAATCCACTGATATTAATTTGCAGGTTAAACATTTCTGCAGATTTCGTGTTTATGTATTTATTAATCAAAAAATTTTTTTTATGAGTGTAATGTTGAGAACGCATGCAATAGATGCACTTGACGATATATTTATATTTTATGATTTTCAGCAAGTGCGTGATGTGATAATGATCGTAGCATTTATTGAAAAATTAAGCAGTTGGGAAAAAATCTTTATTTACTACAATGAAGACAGGTGGAATATTGAAAGCCTTTCAACTTATTTCGACGACAAAAAATTTAATTGGATTTGTAATAATATAAATATTATCCTTCAACATCGCGAAGAATCTAAACAATTTGATGGAATTGATATTAACAAAGAAATGAAAGACAGAACAAATTTCTTTTTTGATTTGAATGAACTTCGTTAATTAAAGTGTTTACAAAAAACTTCTATTTTAATTATGTTTTAATATGGCTCGTATTATGAATTTAAATTTAATAGATTTAAAATGAAATTCAAAATAAGACAGTATATAGATTACTTCTATATATTGAGTTTGAATACTCAAAAATTAGTTAATGGAAAGAGAATGTTGCACAATTAAAAAGTTAAGCATACTTGTAGAAGTAGAAAAAGCAGCTTACGTAGTG
>CAXSDU010000100.1:4328-13993 GCA_964236165.1 uncultured Parafilimonas sp.
TAAAGATCTTGATTACACCAACGGAATAATTTTAAAATTAACCGGACTACAAGAAATCTCGGAATTATTGATGCAACAAGTTCTTTGTTAGTCCACTTGCACCTACCATTTAGTTCGGTTTTAAATAATATTTGTGCTATTAGATCATTAGGTTTCATCTATTACTCTAATAGAAAATTTAAAAAAATTCAACAAGTCTTTCTGTTTTATAATGCAATTAGTTCATCCAGCGTTTGCCTGTAGAATAAATTGTTTAGACTGTTTTAAAATCTTTTTTAAATGCACTGTACACAAATTACAGAAAAATAATTACCAAAATTCAAAGCATTTTATTGCATAATAATGCTTTATATATTATTTGTTACTGATGATTATTAATAAATATCTTTAATGCATGAAAGAATATAATGATGTTGCTTTGACCGAATTAATAAATGCAGGTAGAGAAGCAACCCGTGAATTAAGTTATATAAAATTAAAAAAGCCAAGTCCGCGGGTAAAGGAGTTACTTGCTTTTCGCAGAAGCCAATTAAGTTTAATTCGTAAACGGGCTACAGAATTGAGTTTAACTGAAGCCGACCTTGATAGTATACACAGATATGTTTCAGAGAAAGATTAATCGCATATTAATTTATAATAGAAATAATAACAGTGTATAAATTAATATTTCACTGGTTATAGGATAATTTAAGAATTTTGAATTATGCTGCTTTTTCACCTTTACATACTTAATATAAAAAACTTCGCACTTTTGCGAAGTTTTTTATAGCTATATTAAAATTAATTAATAATATATTATATAGTCGTGCTCATAATTATGCATTAAACAAACATTACTTATTCTTCTTCTGTTTCTTCAGCAGCTTCGTAATTCACGTTATTTTCTGCAATTTGCGTTAACAGTTCGTCTGTTTCTTTTTCTTCTTGCAAAGTTTGCTTTAATAAAGCAGCAACATCTTCCAAACCTAAAGTCGTAGCAAGCTGCGCCAATCCTCCATACGTTGAAATTTCATAATGCTCAACTTTTTGTGCGGCTAAAATCAAACCTACATCTCTAGTAGCTGTACCTTCTTCAGTTTCTTCAATAATTCCTTTTCCCTCTTCAATAATACCTGCCATTGCATCACATTTTTTTGCCTGTGCTTTTTTACCCAAAATTTCAAAAGCCTGTTCCAAACGTTCTACATGTTTTTTAGATTGTTCCAAATGGTTTAGAAATGCCTGTTGCAATTTTTCAGAGGTTGCTGCTTTATTCATTTTAGGCAAAGTGCTTACAATATGCTTTTCAGCCCAGTAAATGTCTTTTAATTCATCTTCAAAAAAAGATTTAAGCATAGAATCCTCAGAAGCTACACCTGGCTTATAATTACTTTTAGTTTGTGTTGTTGTTGATTTCATAATTATGTTTATTTAAATAATGTAATATCATGCCA
The DNA here is from genome assembly GCA_964236165.1 of uncultured Parafilimonas sp. Classification (GTDB taxonomy): domain Bacteria; phylum Bacteroidota; class Bacteroidia; order Chitinophagales; family Chitinophagaceae; genus Parafilimonas. The sequence goes on from CAXSDU010000100.1 coordinate 5,762, forward strand.
GAAATGAGGCATCTTTTTTTTGTAATGATTGAGTGTAAATAATTGATGATTCTTCTGAAAAATTTGCCAGCCATCATTACTATGTTAATGTACTGTTGCAATGATTAATAAAATTTTTGATAGAAAAATTTAGACGGAATAATTTTAAAAGCAAGAACAAGCAATTATAAACTGAATAACCAATCAACCAATAATATAATAAGAAAGCCGCCAATTATAATAATTGCAAACACATAAGGCATCAGCCTTTTCTTTTCATTGTCTTCATTAATCATAGAAAAAGCTTGTAACTTATTTATAACTCCACTTGAATTTTTTTATACCAATAGAAGAAAAAACAAATGCATAAGCAAGTGTTGCAAATAATGCTTCGGTTGTTTCATTATTCCATTTAGAAGGTTGAAGACTGGTAGAAATAATTTTTTGTACCACACCATAAGGCGACCAAACAACAATTTTTTGTACGGCATCTCCCAATATTCCAAACTGCCCAAGCATTCCAACAATAATAAAAGCAAAGTACACGAGCCTTGTAGTTGAATTAACGGTTTCAGGGTTTTTTATTAAGCCAACGATCAACTGTCCTAATCCAAGATAAACAGCTCCACCAATAATTGCTGTAACAAAAGCGAAAATATATCCGCCCGCAGAAACAGTTATTTTATCAACATAAAACCCTGCAAAAAAAACTGCCAGCGTTACAATTGCTATTAATACCAACTGCACTGTTATACGGCTCGTCATAATACACCACGATGGAATAGGTGTTGCGCGCAGCCGTTGAAAGATTCCTTTTTCTCTGTCTCTTGCAATGGAATTGGAATAGCCCATTAAACCAATTGCCGTTAAGCCAATAGTAATGCATGATGCCAATGCAAAAGCGCCGCCTATTTTATCAATAATATCTTTCCACGATAAAAGAATTATTACAGGAATCAAAAGTATTAATACAACTGATCTGCGGTTGCGCCATTGCGTTTTTAAATCACTGCGTAATAACGTTGCAAAAGCTGCTGATGTTTTTGGTACGATGGTTTCCATTTTTATTATTTTATGCACGGATGGTTTTTCCGGTTAAGCCAATAAACACATCTTCTAATGTTATTTTCCCTTTTCTCGACGCGCTGATTACTTCAGGATCGTTGCGATGCAGATCAATTAATGACTGTGGTGTATCAATCGCTATAATTCTTCCATGATCAATTATTGCAATGCGATCGCACACAGCTTCTGCTTCTTCCATTGAATGTGTGGTTAGCAAAATGCCGTGGCCTTTTTCGCGCATGGCTTCCATTCTATCCCACAATTGTCTTCTTGCCTGCGGATCAAGACCTGTAGTGGGTTCGTCCAGCAATAATAATTTGGGATTATGAATAGTTGAAAGCGCCAGCGAAACACGTTGCTGCTGACCACCGGAAAGCTGACCAAATTTTTTTGATTCAGCATCTTCCAGTTTTATTTCTGCTAAAATTTTTTTAAGCATTTCGTTTGTAAGCTTAACATTATATAAGCCAGCAAATAGTTGAATAATCTCTGCAACATTTAACTCAGCCTGAAAACTGGTTGATTGTAATTGCACGCCCATTGATGCACGTGCATATAAAGGTTTTTCTTTTATATTATAACCTGCAACAAAAATATTTCCTGATTGCGGTTTAAGTAATCCTTCTACTGCGCTTAATGTACTCGTTTTGCCGGCGCCGTTTGGCCCAAGCAAACCAAATATTTCACCGGCTTTTACATTAAACGATACATCACTTACAGCGTGAAAATCGCCGTAATAAATATTAACGCCGTTTACATCAAGAATAAAATCATTTTGCTGTGAAGACATGTAAGAATGTTTGCCGCAAATGTATAATACGAAGAAATTAAAAAATAAATTAATAATGACAGCAGCTGTTTAAATAAAATTATATTGCCTGATAAAGTAAATATTTCTCCTTGAAATATTCTTCTTTAAAAATTTCTTCTATATTTATTTGTTTTGGATGTAATCCACTTTCAGAAATTTCCTGCGCCAGATCACCACCTTTTAAACAAATCAAACCATTTCGCCGATAGTTGTTGTTTACAACTTGATCGTTAGCTGCAACACCTGCATTTTCTTTTTTCGTATTTCGTACTTCGTTTTTCTTTAATAATGGCTTACTCCATCTCCATAAATCTTTTAACGGCGCAACAGCACGAGATACAGCAAAATTAAATTTGCGGCTTTTTATTTCTTCCGCGCGTATATGTTGTACAGTTATGTTTTTTAAGTTGAGTTCCGCGACAATAGCTTCAACAACTTTTAATTTTTTACCAATACTATCAACCAAATGAAATTTTACTTCAGGAAAATATATAGCTAATGGAATGCCCGGAAAACCGCCGCCCGTTCCAATATCAATAATTTCAGTTTCGTTATCAAAGTTAAAAACAGCAGCAATACTTAATGAATGTAAAACATGTTTTAAATACAAGCCATCAATATCTTTTCTTGAAATAACATTTATCTTTTCATTCCATTCTTTGTATAAAAATTCAAGTGCTGCAAATTGCTTAAGCTGTTCATCTGTAAATTCAGAAAAATATTTTTGAATGTATTCCACGTTGTAAATAAAAAATTCTTTGAAGCAAAATTAATCCCATCTTTTACTCGGTTTTCGCCAAAGCGAAGGAAAGAAAAACAGGTTGTAAATAAATATCCAGAAATCAAAAAAAATAAACCAGCCAAACAGATCAGCTTCGTTTAATTTTTTCATGCTTTTGTTCCATACAATTGCTTCAACCATTAACCTTAAAATAAAAATACCTGCGGCAATATACCAGTTAAAAAAAATGGCCGTTGCAATTGTTAGCGGGTAAACTAATGTGTGCGCAAATGAATAAAACGCCAATGAAAATTTATGTGATGCTTTATAATATTTCGCTGTTGTATAATGGCGGTTTTTTTGCTGCATCCATTCGCGCCAGCTTTTATGCGGTTCGCTTAATGTATGCGCATCTTTATCAATAACTATTGCCGTATTAGTTTTTGTAGCAATCATATTTATAAAAAGATCATCATCGCCACTGGGAATATGATTAATGGTTGAAAAACCTTTGTTACGTAAAAATGTTGCTTTGCGATAAGATAAATTTCTGCCTACGCCCATATAAGGTTTGCCTGCAAGTGCATAAGAAAAATATTGTAATGCTGTATGAAATGTTTCAAAGCGAATAAGCTTATTTAACATGCCCGGATGTTTTTTATAAGCGCCATAACCAAGCACCACTTCAATACCAGGTTTATAAGCACTTTGCATTTTTTGCAACCAGTGCTCGCTTGCCGGAATGCAATCTGCATCAGTTAATAAAACAATTTCATGCTTAGACGATTTTATACCGACAGATAACGGAAACTTTTTTCCCGGAATACCAATTGCTTCCTGCTTTAAAATAATAACAGTAAGGTCTTTAAACGAGCGTTGAAATTCTTCAATAATATATTTAGATTCATCCGTTGAATTATCATTTACTATCATTATTTCGTGCGTGGTTTTATAATCCTGCACTAAAATGCCCGGCAAATTTTTTACAAGATTCTCTGCTTCATTCCGTGCGCAAATAATAACTGAAACAGGATATTCCTGAGATGCTTCTTTTTCAGAAATTTTATAATTTGCCAGCTTATTAAAGAGAATTAAATAATAGTACAACTGAATTAAAGCTACAACACTTAATAAGCAGGGCCAGATAATTGCGGGAATAACCATTTAAACAAAAATAGCATGGCGTTGCACTGAAAAAATGCGGGTTTGCTTAATGTGGATAAACTATAATAAAAAAGCCCTGCATAACAGGGCTTTAAAATTTATTGCGGCGTATCGGTTGGCAAAGCACTATCTCCGCTGTCAACTGCTTTTAACAGACTTCCGTTTTCTAATGCAGGGCTTTTCATATTGAACATTTGTTGCATTTGGTTTAATTTATTTAGCAAATCTTCAGCATTTTGTTTTTCATAATTCAGATTATCTGCTCTCCAGTCTGTAAGTGAATTATAATATTTCATCTGTTGCTGTAAATCTGTTTTTACTGATTTAGCAACTTTTTCTGCAAGTGGTTTGTCGTCTGCAAGATAAGCTGCCTGCATAACTGCCAGAGATAACTGATCGTGATCATTTCCGCGGCTCGTAAGGCCATAAGCAAAATTCTGTTGTAACATTTCTTTATCTGCTCTTTCTAAAATATTTTTAGCAGAATCTTTTTTGCCTTTATTGATGAGATCAAAAGCAATATCAACTTCAGCCCGGCGTATGCTGTTTAAATGCCTGCGGTTTTCTTCATCATAATAAACACCCGGAATGTTTGCATTGCCGAACGCAAATTTTTTCATAAACACATTGTAAGACCAATCTGTATTTACGCTTGAGTTTTCAACCGGCACAAAACGATAGGAGAGCCCATCTCTTCTAATATAACTGGAGAAACCAAGATCACCATAAGGCATCGTAAAATAAATAGGTCTTTTCCATTTATTCGCGGCAATTACATTCAGTATTGCTAAATCATTCTTTAATAAATTATCTTTTGGAATGGTAAATTTAACTGCATCCACTATGCTGTCTTTTGCATTAACTGTACCGTTACTTTCTACCACAGTTTTATCAACAGGAATAGCAACTTTATGTACAGGATAAGTATTATACTGATTACCATTTTGTGCCTGAACAAGTGATGCATCTGAACCTACATAATTTTTCATCATTTGATACAGATCGTAATATCTGTCTTCAGGAAATTGCGGGTTTGCATTATAAAAAACAACATCACGCTGATTGCCTTCCAATTCACTGGGTGGCATTATTACATCAATAGAATCGCTCTGGTTAACTTTATAACGCAGTTCATTAATATACCAATCTGTACCAAGTAAACTTGTATTAATAACGCGTATATCCGGTCTTATACCTTCTACTTCCTGTGCATACCAAAGCGGGTAGGTATCATTATCGCCAAAAGTAAAAAGTATCGCATTTGGTGCGCAGCTTTCAAGATAATCTTTTGCAATATCTCTTGCGAGTTGCTTCTTGCTTCTATCATGATCATCCCATTCCTGCTGACCCATTAATGTAGGCACAAACAGTGAAAGAATAACCGCTGTATAAGCAATACCAGTTCCGCCTTTAATATTTTTGAGCAGGTAAGGAATGCCCCGAGCAACAGCACCAAATAAAACAGCGAAACCAATACCCAACATTAAACCACCACCGGATGCAAAGCCGCCTAATAAAAATAATGCTGCAATAACGCCGCCACCAACTAATATTGATTTCAATATTTTCTGATCCCATGTTGAAGCTAATTCAATAAAATACGGAACAGCAAGACCTATCCATATTGCAAATGCATAGAACGAGCCCGCAAAAGCATAATCACGCTCTCTTGGCTGATAACCTGCCTGATTCAAATAAATAATAATAGCAAACCCTGTAAAGAAGAATAGCATGAACGTTATCAGTGCGTCGCTACCTTTCTTTTTAAAATGATAAAACATACCTATCAGCCCTAAAATAAACGGCAGCATAAACATAGTGTTATGCGATTTATTGTGCTTAAGGCTATCAGGCAAAAGCTTTTGATCTCCGTACATTGAGTTATCAATGATGGGGATACCTGTTATCCAGTTTCCATCGCGCACATTGCCGGTAGCTAATCCCTGCAAATCATCTTGCTTACCACTAAAATTCCAGAAGAAATACCGGAAGTACATGAAATAGGTTTGATAAGAAACAAAGAAGCGTATGTTATCCATGAACGTTGGATCACGCTCATATTTTCCATCCTGTGTTTTTCGGATGCCCATGAACATGGCATAATAATCTGCATGCCCTTGATCGTTACTGGCATCCCACATGCGCGGAAAAACCATTTGATCATCTTTGCTATAAACATAATTATAGCTGCTTACCGTTTTTATATATTTACCGTTACTTCCTTTTTCATAAGAATAAATTTCATCTGATTTTACGGGTTGCGCTGTAAATTTTTGTCCGTACAAAATAGGCCAATCGCCGTATTGAGAACGACTGAGATAACCAACGAGGCTCATTGGATTATCAACATTATACATATCAACTGCAGGATTTGCATTACTGCGTATAAGTGTAGTTAAATATGAACTGTAGCCAATGAGCATAAATGCGAGACACCATAAACCAAGGCGCATATAATACCAATCTCTTTTTGCAGCAAACCGCAAGCCCATCCATAAGAGTATAGCTATTAAAATAAAGAAAATAGCAAACCCTGAAATGAAAGGCATGCCTAATGAGTTGACAGCAAAAATGTCAAAATATCCCGCTCCTTTTATAGACATCTGAATTACACCTACCTGCACAATGCCTACTAAAACACATCCTATAACAAGAAAAATGTAAGCACCGCCATAATAATCCTTTTTATTTTTATCAATAGCTTCAACACCGTATAAAATACCAATGGCTGCAGCTGCGCCTAAAATTATTAAACCTGCAACCGTTGCATCCATCGGAATACCGCGTGATGTATCTGCAGCTGCGCTCGCACCTACTAAAGCAAGAATAAATCCTGATATGCCGCCAATTATAACCAGCCTTATAAAATATTTTTTTATTACTGCATAATTAAAATGTTCGCGTTTGCGGAAGTAATAAACCAATACGAGTGCAGGAATGGTTAACAGGTTAAGCAAATGCACACCAATAGACAAACCCATTAAAAAGAAAATAAGCACGATCCATTTATCAGCACCAGGTTCATCGGCAATATGTTCCCACTTTAAAATTGCCCAAAATACAATTGCCGTAAATAAAGCACTCATTGCATACACTTCACCTTCAACAGCGCTGTACCAAAATGAATCTGTAAAAGTATAAGCCAATGCGCCTACAATACCGGCGCCCATAATACTAATTAACTGAAGTTTTGTTAGCTTACTATTATCGCGGCTGCCACCTAAAGCAATACGACGTGCAAAGTGTGTAATCGTCCAGAATAAAAATAAAATACTGAATCCGCTGGCAAGCGCATTCATTACGTTTACACCTTTAGCTGCTGTAAGCGGATTATTGCCAAACAGCACGATAAAAATCCTGCCGATTAATACAAACAACGGTGCACCTGGCGGATGGGGAATCTGAACCTTAAAACAACTGCTTACAAATTCACCGCAATCCCACAAGCTGCCGCCTGCTTCGCTGGTTAAAATAAAAACGGTACAGGCAATTAGGCAAACTACCCAGCCGGTAATGTTATTGATGCGCTTAAAGCTCATGTAAATTATTTTTTTGAAATGGTCCTGGTTTTTAAAGTGGCAGCAAACCTAATATAAACAAATGAAAAAGGAAACAAGCTTTATTTTTTTAAGAATTGTTTGCATTGCCTTAATAGCTTTCTGCACTATAAATCAAACGATATCAACCTGCTGTTTAATTAAATTGAATAAAAGGTAAACTTTTCTTTAAAGGCTTTTAATTCGTCTTCAAGATTATTTTCAGGAAGCGAAATATAATTCAACAATTTAGTTCGTCTTTCCACTTCAAGATTATGACCCGTATAATTCTGGTTGATAAAAAATGATTCAAGCTCCGGATAAATTGTTTTCATTACTTCAACAATATCCAAAATGCTTAATGTTTTATCGGCAAGATTATAAGTACCTGCAGGCACATCTTTATTCAATAATTGAGCAAGCACATCTGTTGTTTTATCAATATGAATAAAAGAACGGTGCTGGCTGCCTGAACCATTAATAGTAATGCGGTTTGTGAAATGCGCATCAAACATAAAGCGATTTATCACCGCATCAAAGCGCATACTTTTACTGTAACCATATACATTACCCAGGCGAATAATTATTGTATGAATTTTATCGGCAAGCCTGCTTACATGCCGCTCTGCCCTTAATTTTGAAATTGAATAAAAATTATCTGGTTCTGCTAATGTTTCTTCAGTTACAGCTTGTTTTGTATTTCCATAAACGCCTGTACTGCTTAAAAAAATTAATTTCTTTACGCTGCTTTCTTCAAGCGCATAAGTAAGTTCAGCCGTTCCCCAGTGATTTGTTTGTTCATAAATATGACCATCAGTATTTGAAAATGGTGTGGTAACTTTTGCAGCAAGATGAAAAACCACATCAATATTTTTTAAAGCATTGCGCAATTTTCTTGAATCAAGAATTTCGCCTTGTATAAATTTTACTTTTGATAAAGCCACTTTTTGGCCAAT
>CAXSDU010000101.1:0-13832 GCA_964236165.1 uncultured Parafilimonas sp.
CACAAAAAAAAAAACTTACGCGTGATCAATGGTGATATTATCAAGATAACCGACGTACCAAAATCTGCCAAGTTTTTAGATGATATAAAAACACTTGGATTTAGAATGGCTTTCAGAGGTGGATTAAGCTTTAGTGTAAACGATCTTATCATTCCTGATGTAAGAAATGAAATGATTGCAAATGCTAAAGTGGAAGTGGAAGATATCCGTGAAAGCTACAATATGGGTCTTATTACCAATAATGAAAGATATAATCAGGTAATTGATATTTGGGGTCGCGTGGATATGCGTATTACTGAGTCTCTGATATCTGAAATGGCGAAAGATAAGCAGGGTTTCAATTCAGTATACATGATGCTTGATTCTGGTGCCCGTGGTTCTAAAACACAGGTAAAACAATTGGTTGGTATTCGTGGTTTGATGGCAAAACCCAGAAAAAGCGGTTCAAGCGGTTCAGAAGTTATTGAGAATCCAATTCTCTCAAACTTTAAAGGCGGATTGAATGTACTGGATTATTTTATTTCAACGCACGGTGCAAGAAAAGGTTTGGCTGATACAGCTTTAAAAACTGCAGATGCCGGTTATCTAACACGCCGCTTGGTTGATGTTTCTCAGGATGTTGTAATAACAGAAGAAGATTGCGGCACATTACGTGGAATCGCTACTTCTGCTTTAAAAGATAATGAAGAAGAAATTGAATCTTTAGCAGATCGTATTATGGGTCGTACTTCATTACATGATGTATATGATCCGCAAACAGACGAATTAATAATAAAAGCAGGTGAAGAAATTTCTTCTGATGTATCAAAACAAATTGACGATTCTGGAATTGAAAATGTTGAAATACGCTCTGTACTAACCTGCGAAAGTAAACGTGGCGTTTGTGTAAAATGCTATGGTAAAAATCTCGCAACGGGTTATCTCGCACAAAAAGGTGATGCAGTTGGAATTATTGCTGCGCAATCAATCGGTGAACCTGGTACACAGTTAACACTTCGCACATTCCACGTAGGTGGTGTTGCTGGTTCTGCTTCTGTAGAATCTGCACTTATGGCAAAGTTTGATGGCAATGTTCAGTTTGATGGTTTACGTACAGTTACCGCATTGAATAATGAAGGCGAAAAAATACAAGTAGTAATTGGTCGTACGGGCGAAGTGCGTACTATGGATTTAAAAAATGATCGCCTGCTTATTACCAACAATGTTCCTTATGGTGCAGTGCTTACGGTAAAAGATGGTCAAAAAGTAAAGAAAGGTGATACGATCTGTACATGGGATCCGTTCAACAATGTTGTTGTAGCTGAAGTTGCAGGTAATATCAAATTTGAAAATGTTATAGAAGGGATTACTTACCGCGAAGAAGCTGACGAACAAACAGGTCATCGTGATAAAGTAGTTATTGAAACAAAAGATAAAACAAAAATTCCTTCAATAATAGTAGAAGGAAAAGATGTAAAAATGTATAACCTTCCAGTCGGCAGTCGCCTTATTTTAGAAGAAGGTGATTCAGCAACTGCAGGACAAGTAATTGTAAAAATCCCGAGAACACTTCGCAAATCAGGTGATATAACAGGAGGTTTGCCCCGTGTTCAGGAATTGTTTGAAGCACGTTCTCCTAGCAATCCTGCTATTGTTTCAGAAATTGATGGTGTAGTTGCTTTTGGAAATATCAAGCGTGGTAACCGTGAAATAATTGTGGAAGCAAGAGATGGTGTTATTAAAAAATATCTTGTTCCGCTTACCCGCCAGATTCTTGTACAGGATGGAGACTTTGTAAAAGCAGGCACTCCTTTAAGTGATGGACAAACTGCACCTGCAGATATCCTTTCAATTAAGGGGCCTTTCGCAGTGCAGGAATATGTAGTGAATGAAATTCAGGAAGTGTATCGCTTACAGGGTGTACGTATAAATGACAAGCATATTGAAGTGATCGTTCGCCAAATGATGAAAAAAGTTGAGATTGTTCATGCGGGTGATAGCAAGTTTCTTGAAGAAGACTTGGAAGATCGTTTTGATTTTATTGAAGAAAACGATCGCATCTTTGAAAAGAAAGTTATTACAGATCCGGGTGAAAGTTCAAAACTGCGTTCTGGACAGATTCTTACATTACGCGAGTTAAGAGAAGAAAATTCTTTATTACGCAGATCAGATAAAAAACTGGTTGATGTAAGAGATGCAGAACCTGCCACAGCAAAACCGGTGTTGCTTGGTATCACAAAAGCTTCACTTGGTGTACAAAGCTGGATCTCTGCCGCTTCATTCCAGGAAACAACAAAAGTCTTAAGTTCTGCAGCTATTCAGGGTAAAACAGATGACATGCTCGGCTTAAAGGAAAATGTTATCACTGGTCATTTAATACCGGCTGGTACAGGTCTACGCGATTTTGAAAATGTAATTGTTGGTAATAAAGAAGAGTATGAATTACTTGCAACTACACGCGAAGCCATGAACTTTGACGAAGAAGAATAATCAGTAAATAAAAAATTTATTTTAAAGCAGGAATTTATTTCCTGCTTTTTTTATGCTTAATCAAACGATAATTTTTAGCGCATTGTTTATTGATTGGCGCAATGCTTGTAGCTTGCAGGAACACAATGTTTTCTTTTGAACATATAGAATTATTATTTGCCTTATTAACGCTTATTCCATTAGCCGCTATTTTCTTTTTTGTTTTAAAATGGAAGAAAGAAGTTAGAATAAATTTAGGTGATGAAGCGCTTATCAGTCAGCTTACAAAAAATTATTCTGCAAAGCGTTTTAAGCTGAAATTTATTTTAATACTTGCGGCAATTTCTTTATTGGTTATTGCTGCAGCCAATTTAAGAAAACCTGTAGCCGGCGAAAAAGAAAACAAAGCCGGCATTGATGTAATGATTGCGCTTGATGTAAGCAAAAGCATGTGGGCAGAAGATACAAAACCGTCGCGGCTTGATGCTGCAAAACAATTTGTTGGTTCAATGATTAGTGGTTTGAGTGATGATCGTGTAGGCTTAGTTTTATTTGCGGGCAGAGCCTTTTTGCAAATGCCACTTACAACTGATTTTTCTGTTGCAAAATTATATGTATCAAACGCTTCGCCTGATGCAGTTTCAATACAAGGCACTGTGGTGGGCGATGCACTTCAGTTATGTGCCAATTCGCTTGATACTAAAGAAAAAAAATATAAATCAGTTGTTCTAATTTCTGATGGTGAAGATCATGATCCGCATTCAACACAAATATTACAGCAGCTTGCAGATAATGGTGTAATTGTAAATACAATTGGTGTTGGCAGTGTGGATGGTGCACCTATAAAAGAACCCGGCGCCGCAGATTATAAAACAGATATTAATGGAAAAACTGTTATTACTAAATTAAATGAAACTGAGTTAATGCAAATTGCGCAGCAAACAGGTGGCACTTATATGCATTTAGATAACCCAGAAACAACAGCACAACAAATGGCAGCAATATTAAACGGCATGGAAAAAAAAGTGATAGAAAATAAAGGAGATATTAGACAATACGTTTCGTTCTATGCATTTTTTGTTTTAATAGCTTTGCTAATGTTAATTAGTGAAATTTTTATTCCTGAAATAAAAATAAAAACAGCCTGAAGTATTTTACTACAATATTATTTTTTGTATTTACAATTGAGTTAAATGCGCAGCAAATAACTAACGATATTCAGAAAGGAAATGAAGCTTACCAGCAGGGAAATTTTCCATCTGCAGTAGAAAATTATAAAAATGCGTTACGTAAAGATCCTGAAAATAATACCGCGCGTTTTAACCTTGCCAATGCTTTACAAAAGCAAAACCAAACAGTACAATCGAAAAATGAATATGATAAAATAATTGCCAGCGCAGATATAAATTCATTAAAATCAGAATCAAATTATAATAAAGCATTAGCTTATATAAAAGAAAAGAATTTAAAAAATGCTATTGATTTTTTTGAAGAGTCATTAAAAGAAAATCCTTCTGATGATGATGCAAGGGAAAATCTACAGAAGGCAATAATTGATTTGAAAAAACAAGAACAAAAAAGTCAGCCACAAAATCAAAAACAAAAGCAACCGCAAAATTCTAAAAAACAAAAGCAACCACCACTTAATAAAAACATGATGGAGCAAAAGCTTAACGAACTTCGCAACCAGGAAAATCAATTACAAAAAAAACTAGAAAGTAAAAACAATACAACACAGCCGGAAAAAGATTGGTAGAATAAATATCATTAACATCATTCAGAATAGCCATCTTAACTAATAACTAATTTCCTAATCAGTAACTTTGTGCTGTAAATTTTTTTATGCAGATATATTGTAATTCGCTTACAGAATATAATCGCTTAAAAACGCTTGAAGTAAAAGTTGGTGACCTTTTATTAGGTAATCTTCATCCCGTGCGTGTACAAACGATGACGACTACCGACACGATGAATACACAGGCAACAGTTGAACAATCTATCCGTTGCATAGAAGCAGGCGCAGAATTGGTTCGTATTACTGCTCCATCAAAAAAAGAAGCGGAAAATCTGCTTAATATAAAAAATGAATTGCATAAACGCGGCTACAAAACGCCGCTTGTCGCAGACATTCATTTTACACCTAACGCTGCCGAAATTGCAGCGCGCATTGTGGAAAAAGTAAGGGTGAACCCGGGCAATTATGTTGATAAGAAAAAGTTTGAACAGATTGAATATACAGATGCAGAATATGCAGAAGAAATTGATCGTATTCATGAACGCTTTACGCCGTTAATAAAAATTTGTAAAGAATATGGAACGGCTATGCGCATTGGAACCAATCATGGTTCGTTAAGTGATCGCATTATGAGCCGCTATGGCGATACGCCAATGGGTATGGTAGAAAGTGCGATGGAATTTTTGCGCATCGCAAGAAATGAAAATTATAACAATATTGTATTGAGCATGAAAGCAAGCAATACTTTAATTATGGTTGAAGCTTATCGCTTGCTTGTACAAACAATGTTTAATGAGTTTAATGAATGTTATCCTTTGCATCTTGGTGTAACGGAAGCCGGCGATGGTGAAGATGGAAGAATAAAAAGCGCTGTTGGCATTGGTACTTTAATGGAAGATGGATTAGGCGATACGATTCGTGTTTCGTTAACAGAAGATCCGGAATTTGAAATTCCTGTTTGTAAAGATTTGGTGAAGCGATATGAAAATAGAACCAGCCATTTTCCTATAAAAGATCTGTTGCATAATATTTCTGATAAACTGCATATAAAAAGTAGTCAACAGTCAAAGGTCAATAGTCAACTGTCAGCTACTCATCTTCCTTATAATCCGTTTGAATATAAACGAAGGCACGCACATGAAGTAAATAATATTGGCGGCATGTTAGTACCAGTCGTTGTTGCAGACTTTATGCAGAAAGAAAAAATTAATGCGGAAGATCTGCAGGCAACTGGTTATAGTTATAATACAGCAACAGATAAATGGAACATCGGCGATTCTGCTGCCGATTATATTTATACTGCAAATAAAATTTTAGATTTTCATTTGCCTGGTACTTTAAAAATTATTTGCAATGCAAAAACATGGATTGCCGAAAAAGAAAAATTAGTAAATGAAGAAGGTGTAGAGTTTGCTTTCCCGTTATTTGAAGGAGTAGAGTATTTAGATGTTACAGAAAAATCTGCAAAGCAAAATTTCATTGCGATTGATGCGCACACAATAGAAAAATCAATCAAAGAAAAAATATACGATCTTATTGCAACAGATGTTACAGCAGTGCTCTGTTTGTATTCAACCAATAAACACAGCATGGCAGATGTGCGCAGTAATATTATTGAACTGATGGAGCGCAACATTAAAACACCTGTTATTATTTGCAGTGAAAGTAATTGCAGTGAAGTAGATGAACAACTCATTCAGTTTTCTGCTGAAGCCGGCGCCTTATTATTAGATGGTTTTGGTGATGGTTTGTGGCTGATGAATGATCCTAAAAAAATGCATAACACAAAAGTTAGCGGCCGAAATTATATTCCGCTTGAAAGCAATCACCAGTTTTTAAATGGCACTGCTTTTTCAATTCTGCAGGCAACAAGAACGCGTATTTCGAAAACAGAATATATCAGTTGCCCAAGTTGCGGAAGAACACTTTTTGATCTGCAGGAAACTACTGCAAAAATTCGTGCTGTAACTAATCATCTCAAAGGTGTAAAAATTGCAATCATGGGTTGTATTGTAAATGGTCCTGGTGAAATGGCCGATGCAGATTTTGGTTATGTTGGCAGCGGAGTTGGTAAAATAACTTTATATAAAGGCAAAGATGTTATAAAGCGTAATGTTGATAATAATGTTGCCGTAAATGAACTTATCAATCTTATAAAAGATTATGACGCATGGGTTGATCCTGCCTGAACACTTCTCGTAATGTTCCTTTTAAATACTAAAAAACAAAAGCCCTTTAATAATGGGGCTTTGTTTAAATTCTAATCCATGCTTACGGCTGACTATCGTTGTTATTGTTACTATTATTTTGATGATTATTATTGTTATTATAGCTGCGATAAGGTTGTTTGTAATAACTTCTTCTCGCATTGTCAACGGTTTCATCCCGTTCATGTCTTAATTTCCTTACTTCCTGCCTTCTTTCACGACCGCTCAAACTATTGTCTGCTCTTGCAGAACTAATACGGTCAGCATAACCATTCTTAATATCTATGATTTGCCTGTCTAATCTTGTCTCACGTTGATAGTAAGGGCGACCATAATAAGGATTCCCGTATCCATAACCTAATCCGAAACCTAAACTATAATATGGGTTATAATAAGGACGATAATATCGATGGTAGTAACCGCCGCCACCAAAATGCTCTACGCCAACAATTACCTTTTGTGCAGAAACGCTTGCAGCAGACACAAATACTGCAAATAATATAATTAATATCTTTTTCATATTCTTTTGTTTTAATAATTATTAGATGGCTAAAAGATTAAAAGATTAACTATTAAAAATCTATAACACAGCAATAACAAAGTTTTATAAAAACTTTAAGTAAGCATTTTAGAGTGGATACATCAATAAGAACATTAATTGGCGGCCAGCGAAATAAGTAAACCTGCCTGGAATTTCTTAGATTAACGGCAACTAAAATAACTCATACTAATGCATCAAGATATTTATTGATTTAATTTATCTATGTATACCATCAATATTTTATTTGCTTTATCAAGCCTGAAAATTATACAGTAAATCAGTTATTTATCTTTTAAAAAGGGACATCTTTAAGAAGCGCTGAAATTATGAACTAAGAAATAAATCATAATTATGTATGTTAATTTAAATTATCTCAATTTTCAATGAAACAAAAATGTTTCTTTATAATTGCTTTATGAACACCGCTACGTATTACAGCAATTATTTGCAGCTTGATAAAATTCTTGGCAGTCAGCAACCTGAAAGTTTTAAAACAGATCAACCTGCACATGATGAAATGCTGTTCATCATTATACATCAGTCATATGAATTATGGTTTAAACAAATTTTATTTGAATTGGATTATGTACTAACAATTTTTGCTAAAGAAAGGATCAGTGATAATTCAGAAGATCTCAATCTTGTTCGGCATCGTTTAAATCGTGTTATAAAAATCTTTGAATTGCTCAACCACCAGGTAAGTATTCTCGAAACCATGACACCACTTGATTTTTTAGAATTTAGAAATCTGCTTACACCAGCTTCAGGTTTTCAAAGCGCACAGTTTAGAGTAATTGAAGCAACACTTGGTTTAGAAATGCATAGCAGGCATCAGCAGGATTATTACAAGCGAACAAATGCAGGCGGTTTTGATCAAAACGATTATAATAAAATAAATGAAAGAGAAGCAACGCAAAATTTATTACACCTTGTAAATAAGTGGCTTGAAAGGATTCCTTTTTTTGAAAATGATTTCTGGAAAAATTACAACTCAAACTCAAGCAATAACTCAAAACCGCATATTTTTTGGAACGATTACAGGCAGATTTATAATGATGGATTAACGGAAAGAGAGGTAAGTAAAATAATTGATTTCGACTATGTTTTTTTTAATAAAATTTCTGAAGATGCAGATCCGGAATATTTAAAAACTTTACGCGCAAGCTTTTCTCCGGCAGCTTTAAAAGCAGCATTGTTTATAATGTTGTACCGCGATTTTCCTGTTTTTCAAACTTCATATCAAATATTAAATTCATTAATAGAAATTGATCATTTAATGAGTAATTGGCGGCACAAACATTTAATAATGGTAAGGCGCATGATCGGCATGCGGGTTGGAACAGGCAATACTTCTGGTGCAGGTTATTTGGAAGGCGCATTAAATAAACATTATGTTTACCGCGATCTCGCAGGCTTATCAACTTATCTTATTGAAAGAAAAAATTTGCCTAAGTTACCGGCAGGATTAATAAAATATTTAAGCTTTAATATTGAATAATTATTCATTTTTAATCGTATAATTTTTATTTTTTTCCAGCGATCCTTTTATTTCGTAATGCTGAAACCTATAGCCTGCATAACTCTGCGCACAATACTTTTACTGCAATGGGTTACAAGAATTCTGTTATACTAAGCATCTGAAATAAAGTATTAAAATATTATTTGTTTATATTCGGGTTGGGCATTTACATCAACAGCATCAAATAGATAAAACGGAATTTTTTTGCTTGTTGTAAATTTTACAATTGAACTTTTATTTCAAACATAAATAAGGATGAATTAAAATTTTCTATTCCATTAGAAATTGTGTAATCATAAAAATATTTTTGCGAATCTTTATTACTGATAGAAAAAAATTTAATGTCTTGGCTTCTTCAATTGATATATGATAGGTGATATATGATGGGTTCTGTGGTTTGATAAATTTTATTGTTTAATTACTTCAAACTAAGTAATACATTCAATGTAATATCAATACCAATTTCAAAAATATTAAATGTTTATTTTTTTTTAGCAAATTATATTCAGCAAAACATATATTTTTTTTATAAAGAACATGATTACTTTCTTGTATAGAGCCATGTTTGTCGTGATAAGTTACTTTAGCTTCGAAATAGCAATGGTGTGCGATCCATCAGTAGATGTTTGTATAATGCAACTTAAATAAATTAACTAAATAATTGAAATACAAACTTGCAACTTTCATTGTAAATTGCGCCTTTAAAATCTAACAATTATTTTTCGTGTTGATATGGCAACAGCTATAAGTGAAGAAAGAACAAGAATACATCCGCATAAACTTGTTATGTGGGTTGCACTGGGTAGTATAGTTATGATGTTTGCAGGTTTAACAAGCGCCTATCTTGTACGCAGGGCAGAAGCAAACTGGCTTGTATTTGAACTGCCGCCTGTTTTTTGGTTTTCAACAACAGTAATTTTAATTAGCAGCTTAACCATGCATCTTGCACTAAAATCTTTTAAAGCAAGGGCAATGGGGCGTTATAGATTATTTATTACATTAACTGCATTTCTCGGGGCATTATTTGCAGCGCTTCAGTATTCAGGCTTTGATTATTTATATAGTCACGGTGTGCAGGTTTTTGGCGTTGGCAGTAATCCTTCTGCATCGTTTTTGGGAGTTATAATAGGGCTGCACGCATTGCATGTAATTGGCGGGGTAATTGCATTGTTTGTAATATTTTTAAGAGCGTTTAGTGTAAGAATAAAAAGATATAATATTGCGTCAGTTGAGGTTATATGTACTTACTGGCATTTTGTTGATATTTTATGGATTTATTTGTTCATTTTTCTAAAGTGGCTGTAGCAAGAAAAAATTTTCAGTTATTTAAGTTTTTTAAATCACAGCCAATAACTTTGCTTCAATACAATTAAAAAGAAATGGCTACAACTGCAACAACACCAAGAATGTGGAACGGGGGAAGAAGTCCGTTTAATCTTGAGTATGGAAAGCTGATGATGTGGTATTTTCTAATGAGTGATTCTTTTACGTTTGGCGCTTTTCTTATAGCGTATGGAACTACAAGGTTTGCAACCAACGGCTGGCCTAATCCTAATGAAGTATTTAATTCTTTCCCGGGTTTAGGTGCTGGATATCCATTGCTGTTTGTAAGCTTGATGACTTTTATTCTAATTATCAGTTCTGTAACTATGGTACTGGCAGTGCATGAAGGACATAAAATGAACAAGAATGGCGTTGTAAGATATCTTATATTAACTATTATCGGAGGCCTTGCATTCTTAAGTTGTCAAGCTTGGGAATGGACGCATTTGTTTCATGAAGGTGCATGGTGGGGCAGTAACCCTTTTTCTAATTATGATGGTACATTAAGCACAACTAATTTTACCAATTTCTTTTTTACAATAACGGGTTTTCATGGCTTTCATGTTTTTTCCGGCGTTATTATAAATATAATAATGCTTATAATGACTTTAAAAGGAACATTTGATCACAAAGGACATTATTTAATGGTTGAAAAAGCGGGCTTATACTGGCATTTTGTTGATTTGGTTTGGGTTTTTGTATTTACCTGTTTTTATCTTGTTTAATCTTTGAAAATTTATTTAATGGAGCATACTTTAGCATCTCTTGAAGAAGAACAGCATGTTGGTGGCGGCACAAAAGAAATTATTCGTGTAACAGTAATTCTTTCTGTATTAACCGGCGTTGAACTTGCATTAGGATTTTGGATGATGAGCATGCCTTACGAAGGCTTGGAAAGGCATTTTGTAAAAGGAGTGATTTTAATTTTAATGGTAGCTAAGGCATTTTATATTGTTGGATATTTTATGCACTTAAAGCATGAAATAAGAAATATGATAATGACTATTGTTGTACCTCTATTTTTATTTGTTTGGTTTATCATCGCTTTTTTGGCAGATGGTAATTCATTTAAAAATGATAAAAATACATGGGACAGAGGGCATAAAGAACGCAGTGAACAACAAATGCCGAAGAAGGAAGAAGGGAACAAACATAAGATGGAATAGAATTTTTTTAATTATAAATTTATTTTAAAACCATCGCTTGCACTTGCGATGGTTTTTTGTTTAAGACTTTTAACATGAACAAAAAAGCGCTTCTGGCAGTAGCGATTGCAGTTTTAATTCCACTGATTAGTTATTTCCTTACAAAGCGTGCAAGTGATAATGCCGTTGCATTACCCGCACATTATTTTCCGGATACAGTAATTAATAAAATTGAAAAAGGTAAAAGCATTGATGATACACTTTGGCATAAAGTTTCAAACTTTCATCTTATAAATCAGTTGGGTGATACTGTAAATCTTTATTCTTTGCAGGGTAAATTAATTGTGATGGATTTTTTCTTTACATCATGTCGTTCAACCTGCCCTATCATTACTAAAAATATGCGCAACATGCAGCGCTCGTTTATGAAAGGTGGCGATATAATGTCTGCGCCAGATTCAAACATTGTACAATTTGTTTCTTTCTCTGTTGATCCTGAAACAGATTCTGTTGCACGCTTAAAAAAATATGCAGATCATTACCAGATAGATCCGGATAACTGGTGGCTGCTTACCGGTAACCGCGATACAATTTATAATTATGCATTTAATGAATTAAAGGTTGATAAGATTGATACACTCACACCTATTAATCCGGATTTTGTACATACAACAAGATTTGTATTAATCGATAAGAATTTTAATGTGCGTGGTTTTTATGATGGAACTGATTCTGCCTCACTCGATAAATTGTCAAAAGATATTGGTTTGCTTATGCTGGCTGTTGATGATAATCCTGAAGATCCGGCATTTGATCCGGTACAACTGGCAATATTTTTCGCCATCACACTTGTAGTAACCCTATTTGCTATTCGCCTTATCTTTCGCAAAAAAAATAAGAATGCCTGATTTATTAAAACCGGCAATTTCAAAAAATGATAAGCAGGCAAGAGTACTTATTATCATTTTTTCTTTCGTGGTGTTTGCTGCAGTTAGTTTTTTAACACAGGTAAAAATTAATATTAATCTTGGTTTTGATGTACACATATTTGCTTTTGCTAATGCAATTATTAATTCAATTATTGCAGTATTATTGATGAGCGCACTTATTGCTGTGAAGAAAGGTTCTTATTTATTACATAAGCGTATTATGATTACGGCGCTCATTTTATCAATAATATTTCTTTTATCATATATCGCACATCATCTACTTGCAGGCGAAGCTTATTATGGTGATGTAAATCATGATGGTATAGTAAGCGCTGATGAAAAGAATGCCGTTAGCAGCACAAGAACATTTTATCTTATCCTTTTATCAACACATATTTTTTTAGCAGCTATTATTCTTCCTTTTATTTTATTTACAGCTTATCGTGGTTTAATCAGCGAGTTTGATAAACATAAAAAACTCGCACGAATAACGTGGCCATTATGGTTTTATGTTGCTGTAACCGGTCCAATTATTTATTGGATGATCCATCCGTATTATCGCTAAATTTTCTTTATGAATTTTAAAAATGATTTATTGTTTGCGCAACAAGCAGATAAAAACGATGAGCTAACACATTTTAGAAATAAATTTTTTATTCCGCAGTATAACGGAAAAGATGCAATTTATTTTGTTGGTAATTCACTTGGGCTTCAACCAAAAAAAACAAAAGAATATATACAGCAACAATTAGATGATTGGGCAACGTTTGGCGTTGAAGGTTATTGGCAGGCAAAAAATCCATGGATAAATTATCATGATGATTTTAAAAAATCACTTTCAAAAATTGTTGGTTGTTTGGCTGATGAAGTTGTAGTGATGAACCAGCTTACTGTAAATCTTCATTTATTAATGGCAAGTTTTTATCGCCCCACAAAACAGCGCTATAAAATTATCTGTGAAGCAAAAGCATTTCCTTCAGATCAATATGCATTTGAATCGCAGGTAAAACTTCACAACTTCAATCCTGATGAAGCAATCATAGAAATTTATCCACGCAAAGATGAAAAAAATTTACGTACAGAAGATATTATCTCAACCATTCAGCAACATGCAAACGAAACAGCATTGGTTTTATTTGGAGGTATTAATTATTATTCAGGACAATATTTTAATCTGCAAAAAATTACAGAAACAGCGCACAATGCGGGCGCTTATGCAGGTTTTGATCTTGCGCACGCCGCAGGTAACGTCGAATTAAAATTGCATGAATGGAATGTTGATTTTGCCTGCTGGTGTTCTTATAAATATTTGAATTCAGGTCCTGGTGGAATTGCAGGTGCTTATATAAATGAACAGTATGCAAAAAATACAAATTTTCCGCGCTTTGCCGGTTGGTGGGGTTATGAAAAAGATTCAAGATTTCAAATGGAAAAAGGCTTCAAACCAATTGCAACTGCTGAAGGCTGGCAACTGAGTTGTACACAAGTTTTGCCAATGTCTGTTCATAAAGCTGCGCTGGATATTTTTGAAGAAGCCGGCATTGAAAATCTTCATGCAAAAAGAAAAAAACTAACTGCATACTTACATTTTATTTTGAATGACATCCGCCAAAAAAATAAAAATTATTTTGAAATAATTACACCTGCAAATGAAGAGGAGCGTGGTTGCCAGGTTTCACTTTTATTTTCACAAAAAGGTAAAGAGGTATTTAATGCATTAAGTGAGAATGGTGTAATTGCAGATTGGCGGCAACCAAATGTAATTCGTGTCGCGCCGGTTCCGTTATATAATATTTGTGAAGATATTTGGCGCTTTGGAAATATTATTGAAACTATTTTGCAGCAAGAAGACCTCACCTAAATCCTCTCCAAAGGAGAGGACTTGAGACCAAAATCATCTGTAAGCTTAATAATATTTTTGCCTTCTTGCCCTTCTCCTTTGGAGAAGGGTTGGGATGAGGTTTACAATTTCAAAACCTGTTTAA
>CAXSDU010000102.1:0-13572 GCA_964236165.1 uncultured Parafilimonas sp.
TGGAGGATTAATCGTTGCATCGCTTGCGCTCTGGTATTATTTCAAACAAAATGATATAAGTTTTATAAAGATTGCAGATGCTATTTCACCCTCATTAATGTTTGCTTATGGTTGGGGAAGAGTAGGTTGCCAGGTTGCCGGCGATGGCGATTGGGGCATTGTAAACAACGCTTTTGTAAGCGATGCAAATGGCTCAGTTCAACTTGCGTCCAGCTCAGAAGATTTTACAAGAGCAGTTGCACAGAATGCAGGTTTTTATTACAACCAGTTTGGATCACTTAATGTGCCGCATGCTACAGTAAAACCCTTTCTTGATTTACCTAATTGGTTTTTTGCGTATTCATATCCGCATAATGTAAACAATGAAGGCATTTCATTATTTGCCTGCACATGGGATAATTATTGCAATCATTTGCCATTGCCGGTATTTCCAACACCACTTTACGAAATAATTGTGTGCCTTATTTTGTTTGGGATTCTTTGGGCATTAAGAAAAAAATTTACAATACCCGGGCGCATGTTTGCTGTTTATTTAATCATGAATGGTGTTGAACGTTTTTTAATTGAACACATTCGTGTAAATACACAATATCATTTTTTTGGAATAAATCCAACACAGGCAGAAATTATTTCTTTGGGATTAATAATTGCCGGCGTTTTGCTTTATTGGTATGCACCCAAAATGAAATTTAAAAAAGAGCAACAGAAAAAAAAGGAAGAATTAACTGCTTAAAATATTTTTTCTAATTCAACAGCTTTACGTTGTGTAATAAGATTATCAATTGTGCTTTGTTCTTCTCCAATATCAAGTATAGCACTTATTTTTTTTAATAATGATTCTTCTTCTATAGAAAGCATTCTATCACTCAAACACAGTTCAACGCAATAAGAATACAAAGCTAAATCGTGAACAGGATTTATCATTTTAATAATATAGCGTAAATATTCATCCTCGTTTGTTGCATCAGCTATATAAGATTTATAATGTTGAAGTTCTTCTTTAAAGTTTAAATCTTTATGAATCTGCAGATCAACAAATTTTGCTGAAACACTATCAACTTCTTCCTGAGAAAATTTTCCATCTTTATAACAGCAATGTAAAAACAAATGACAAATGGCTTCGTTCTGCGTTGTTATATAATCATTATACATAAATTCTTTTTTGTTAATAAATCAAGTTTGGTGCCGTTAATTTTCTAAAGCATTATTAAGGAATATGATCATTGGGAGTAAAGCTTCAAATGCTTTTACAACAATTGTTCTTAAATTTTTGGCAGTAAGTTGTTCATCAGTTATAGGTGCAACAGCTACAAAGCTTTTTAATTTTATAAAATCTATCGCAGGATTATTTTCATCATAACCTTTTGGCGGTCTTGATAATTTAACTTCGCCTTCATCACTCAATCCGTTTATATAAACAGACTTAAATTTTTTGTTGTTGATAATAGATTTAAATGCATTAAAATTATAATCAATTTCCTGCCGCACTTTTTTTAAAGCTTCTGTATCTGGCTGGTAAAAACCACCGCCAACAAAACTATTTCCAGGTTGAATATGTAAATAATAACCACTCGTCATACTTTTTTTTCCGGTAGCATTTATATATGCACTCATATTTGTTTTATAAGGCGATTTATCTTTTGCAAAACGTACATCGCGGTTAATTCTGAATAAAAAATTTTTTGCCGGAAGCGCTGCTAAACTTGTGTCTGTTTTGCTAAAATCATCAATAACAGTTTGAATGAATAATGCAAAATCATTTTTTGCATCTTCATATTTTTTACGATTTGTATCAAACCATTCTTTGTTATTATTCTTCTTTAATTGTTTTAAAAAATTAAGTGTTGAAGTTTGTAACATAATAATCTTAATCTATATTTTGCGTTGTAAGATTTCTAAAAATATCTTCTAAAGTATTGCCTTCCGTTTGCAATGAAACAATATCCAGTTGTTGTGCAATAGCAAACTCAAGCAACTGGCGGCGCAACTCATTTGTATCGTTTGTTAAGATTTTAAAATTGTAATCGCTCACTTGCTCAATGCTAATTGCAAAAGTTAAAGCCTGCAATTTTTCTTTATTAATTTTTGTTGAAAATGTTACAGCAATTTTATTTGATTTTGTATTTAATTTTAATTGTTCTACACTGCTGTCTGCAACCAGTTCACCTTTATTAATAATAATAACACGATCACAAATTGCCTGTACTTCCTGTAATATATGTGTTGAAAAAAGTACCGTTTTATTTTTACCCTGTTCTTTAATTACGTTGCGTATTTCTATTATTTGATTTGGATCAAGTCCGCTTGTTGGCTCATCTAAAATTAATACTTCAGGTTCATGTAATAAAGCGGCAGCCAAACCAACGCGTTGTTTATATCCTTTTGATAACTGACTGATTTTCTTTTTTTGTTCAATAGTTAATCCTGTTAATTCAATTGTGTCTTGAATTTTAATTTTTGCATTTTCAATTGAATGAACGCCTGCAATAAATTTTAAATATTCGCGCACATACATATCATAATACAGTGGATTTGATTCAGGCAAATAACCAATCTTTTGCTTTACACGAATCACATCTTTATCTACATTAATATCACAAACTTTTATTTCGCCGGCATCAGGCTGCAGGTAACCGGTAATCATTTTCATGGTAGTACTTTTTCCCGCACCATTCGGACCCAGAAAACCTACAATTTCTCCTTTATGTAATGAAAAAGAAATATCGTTTACTGCTTTTTGTTCGCCGTATTGTTTTAAAAGATTTTTTACTTCTATCGACATGTAGAAAGATTAAAACAAAGATATAGTTTGCATGAGTGCATCAATTCAATAATCAGTTAATAAAAACTTTTTGTTATTAATATGTACGGATGTTTAATAAATTTACGCACCTTAATTTTTGCTATGTCATACCCGTTTCAAATAAAATCATTAGAAGAATATCATCAGCGTTATAAAGAAAGTATTGAAGCACCTGAAAAATTCTGGGCGAATGTTGCCGAAAGTTTTTTATGGAAAAAAAAATGGAGCAATGTTTTAGAATGGAATTTTACCGAACCGAAAATTGAATGGTTTAAAGGTGCAAAATTGAATATAACAGAAAATTGTTTAGACAGACATTTAGAAACAAATGCAGAAACACCAGCCATTATTTGGGAGCCAAATAATCCTGATGAAGCAAACCGCATAATTACTTACAAGCAGTTGCACGAAGATGTTTGTGCTTTTGCCAATGTTTTAAAAAATAATAATATTAAAAAAGGCGATCGTGTTTGCATTTATATGGGCATGATACCAGAGCTTGCTGTTACTGTACTTGCATGCGCACGAATTGGTGCAATTCATTCTGTAATTTTTGGCGGCTTCAGTGCGCAAAGTATTTCAGACCGTTTACAAGATGCGCATGCAGAATTTGTGATAACCTGCGATGGTGCATTCAGAGGTAATAAAGATATTCCATTAAAAGCGGTGATTGATGATGCATTACATAGTTGCCCGTTTGTAAAACGCGTAATTGTTTTCAGCCGTACCAATACGCCTGTTTTAATGATTAAAGACCGAGATGTTTGGTGGCATGATGAAATAAAAAAAGTTCAGGAAAAAGGTCTAACGAATTGCGATGCAGAAGAAATGGATGCAGAAGATCCTTTGTTCATTCTTTATACATCAGGTTCAACCGGAAAACCAAAAGGCGTGGTACATACATGCGCGGGTTACATGATCTTTACTACTTACACATTTGTAAATACTTTTCAATATCAACCAAGGCAAATATTTTTTTGTACGGCAGATATTGGCTGGATAACAGGACATAGTTATATTGTTTACGGACCGCTTTTTGCAGGCGCAACAACACTGATGTTTGAAGGCATTCCTACTTATCCTGATGCAGGAAGATTTTGGAATATTATTGATAAATATAAAGTTGATATTTTATACACGGCACCAACAGCTATACGAAGTTTAATGGGATTTGGTGATGAGCCGCTGAAAAGCAAAAATCTTTCTTCACTGAAAATATTGGGTTCTGTTGGCGAGCCAATTAATGAAGAAGCCTGGCATTGGTATGATGAAAATATTGGTAAAAAGAATTGCCCCGTTGTAGATACCTGGTGGCAAACAGAAACTGGGGGGGTTTTAATTTCAAATCTTGCAGG
Organism: uncultured Parafilimonas sp.; assembly: GCA_964236165.1. GTDB lineage: Bacteria > Bacteroidota > Bacteroidia > Chitinophagales > Chitinophagaceae > Parafilimonas. Next base: position 4,159 of record CAXSDU010000102.1, read on the forward strand.
TATTACGCCATCCAAACCTTCCTGGGCTACTTTGCCTTTACCTGGCGTACAACCTGTTTTGGTTGATGAAAATGGAAAAGAAGTTACAGAAACGGATGAGCACGGTTTATTGAAAGGGAATCTCTGTATGAAATTTCCTTGGCCTTCCATTCTAAGAACAACCTACGGCGATCATGAGCGTTGCAGAAAAAATTATTTTGCAACATATCCAAATTTATATTTTACGGGTGATGGTGCATTAAAAGATAAAGATGGAAATTACAGAATAACAGGTCGCGTAGATGATGTGCTGAATGTTAGCGGTCATCGCATTGGAACAGCAGAAGTAGAAAATGCGATAAACATGCATGCCGGTGTTGTTGAAAGTGCAGTAGTAGGTTATCCGCATGAAATTAAAGGACAAGGTATTTATGCTTATGTAATTTATAATGGTACAGAGGATAACAACGAGCTTTCAAAAAAAGATATAACTGCAACTGTGAGCAGAATAATAGGACCAATTGCAAAGCCTGATAAAATTCAGTTTGTAAAAGGCTTACCAAAAACGCGCAGCGGAAAAATTATGCGTAGGATTTTAAGAAAAATTGCTGAAGGCGAAACACAAAATTTAGGAGATACTACTACATTGCTCGATCCAGCAATTGTAGATGAAATAAAGAATGGCAAAGTTTAATTTAAATTATCACTTTGGTTTTTGTTGCCCATTTTTCAATTATTGCAGCAAGATGATTTATATCAATCGGCTTGCTTAAATAATCATCCATTCCTGCCTGCAAACATTTTTCTTTATCGCCATACATTGTACTTGCAGTAAGCGCAATAATTATTGGTTGAGTTTCCAAACACAATCTTATCATTTTCGTTGCTTCAAAGCCATCCATCTCAGGCATTAAGCCATCCATTAAAATAACATCATATTGTTTTTCACTTACAATTTCCAATGCCTCTTTTCCAGTTGTAACAATATCAGGGTGATACCCCAGTTTATTAAGCATTTTAACAGCGAGATGCTGGTTGATCTGATCATCTTCTGCTACTAAAATTTTTATAGGAAATTCATTAGCGAATTCGGGTGTTACAGGATGTTTGGGTTTCCTGTCTACAGGTTGATCTGTCATAGTAATTTTATTTATTAAAATAGTATTACGCTCAACACCTCCATCAAAAATTGATTTGGTATTTCGCAAAAGTTTTTCGCTTGATTTTATTATATCGTATATATTTTTAGTCTGCTCTTTATTTAATCCAGAATCTTTTAAAAGATTTGCCATTCCTAGTATAACATTTACGTTGGTATTTATTTCCCGGCTTGTTTTAGAAATTAAATTTTTATTCTTTTGTTTTTCCCCGGTGAATTCATCAAACATTTCTGTACTGGCAGTTGATGCATTTTGCAGTAATTCTCTAAACTCTTCATTTTTGCTCTGCAATTCAAGAATTTTGCTTTCCTGCTTTCTTGCTTGTCGCCACATTAAAATAGATGCGATTACAAGTATTATTAACGGCAAAATCAATCCTAAAATAATATCCGGCGAAATAATTAGCAATTCTGAAAATAGTTTTATATAAAAGATTTTTAACATTATTAATAATTTATCCAGCCTGTTGCACAGCAAACATTAAAGATTCTTTTTTTTCAGCTTCTTTGGACGTATTAATTATCATCACTTCTGCCATAGAAAGCTTGTTTAATATTGAAATGTCTTTTAAATGTGGGTTCCAGTCAAAAATCAGTTTATCAATCGGTCTCCATAAAATTACCCAGCTAAAAATATCTGAGCTGGTTAGTATAATTGTTTGAAGCTGGCTATTGGAACTTAAAAAAAGTGGAAATACGCCATGACAAAGAATGATAACAATAAAACTTAAAGCCAATAATATAAAACTTCTTTTTTTGAACCTTTTAAATTCAGCTTCACGCATTGCTTTTTTTTCTGTGAAATGTCTTTTGATCGCATACATTAATGGCTGCGTATATTGTCTTTCGATATCATTAGAACATTTTAGTTTATAAAATATAATAGAAAATCTTTTTGCATGTGCAATACTGTTCATTATATAGTGATCAAACTGATGGCTTAATTGTCTTTTATAAAGTGGTGCAGGATCGTGTGCGTTGAAATAAGTATTAATGGTTTGCACATCAACTGAAATAAAAATGTTTATTTTATTAGGCAAACTTTCGTTCATTCAGTTTAGAGTTTTGTAAGCAGTTTGTAAGTGCGCAGCAATGAAACTGTTAGAAAGAAATGCACAAAAACATCAGAAGTAATATTAATCTTAAAAGAAATAAATATTATAATTATTGTTATGAAAAAAACCGGTAAAAAATATCCGGTTCTATTCAATAGTATTAATGAATATTTTTTTTGACGAATTGCCTTTGGAAATTGAAAAATAAAAACGTTACGCATGAAATAGGTTTTCCTGAATACCGGGTAAACGAAAATAATTACATATCTGCACTAATTATTTACAGCATTACATTATAACCTTTTGCGGACATGAAAAAACCGCATTATTTAAAGCATTAAACCAACAAGCAGAATAAAAGTCAATTAAAAAATTACAGCATGTCGGCATCTCAACAGTTAAAAAATCAGCACTTACTTTGGAGAGCAGGTTTTGGCATTAATACTGAAACAATCAAAAATATTTATGTGCCGGCGCCTGCAATTTTATATACTGCATTAGAAAATGCTTCGCTTTCAACACCGGAATATATTGATGTTGCAGATAATATGGTAAAAGGTTTGGTAATGGGCTTTCAACAAGCTGCTGATATGCAGCAAATGGAAAAACCGGATATAAAAGATCAGCGTAAAGAATTTAGAAAAGAAAGCGCAAAAAATATTCAAACACTTAATACAACGTGGCTGAATGAAATGGCAACCGGCGATGCGCAGTTAAGAGAAAAAATGTCACTTTTTTGGCATGGACATTTCGCCTGCCGAAATCTTAATATTTTCTATCAGCAATTATTATTAAAAGAAATTCGTGAGAATGCATTAACCAATTTCGGCGATCTTTTAAAAGGTGTTAGCAAATCTGCAGCTATGCTGAATTTTTTAAATAATCAGCAAAATAAAAAACAACATCCTAATGAAAATTTTGCGCGTGAAGTAATGGAGTTATTTACAATTGGCAGGGGAAATTATAAGGAAGAAGATGTAAAAGAAGCTGCAAGAGCATTTACCGGATGGAGTTCAACATTCAACGGTGATTTTGTGTTTCGCCGTTTTTTTCATGATGCCGATGGAAAAACTTTTTTAGGCAAAAAGGGAAGTTATAATGGCGATGATGTTTTGAATATAATCTTAGAACAGCCTGAAACAGCAACATTCATCACACAAAAAATATACAGATATTTTGTAAATGATATTATTGATGCAAAAATTGTAAATGATCTTTCCAAATCATTTTATCAAAGCAATTATGATATAAAAACTTTGATGAAAAATATTTTTACAAGCGACTGGTTCTACGATGAAAAAAATATCGGTACACATATTAAATCACCCATCGAATTGCTTGCCGGCATAAGAAGAATATTACCTATACAATTTGAAGACGAAAGAGTGCAATTACTATTACAAAAAGCTTTGGGTCAAATTTTATTTTATCCACCAAATGTTGCAGGCTGGCAAGGTGGCGAAGCCTGGATTGACAGCTCAACACTTATGTTACGCTTACGTATTCCGCAATTAATTAAGGGCAATGAAACTTTTTATGTAACACCAAAAACAGATGATGATGTGCAAATGGGAATGAATGAAAAAAATGAATTCAATTTAAAAAAGGATTTACCGAACGGTGGTTTTAAAATTACAGCGCAAGTTGACTGGAATGCTTATACGCAACAATTTGATAAGGTAAATGAAAAAACTTTATATGAAACAATTGAAGCGGTGGTTTTGCAAACAAATAAAAACAGTATAGATAAAAAAGTTGTTGAATCAGGCATTATATCAAACAGTAAAGAAGATTATATAAAGAATGTAACCATTGCTTTAATGAGTACGCCGGAATATCAACTCTGTTAATTCAAAAGTAAAAATTCAAAATAAATACAATCATACATTTTTGACTTTTACTTTTTTAATTTATAAAAAATGTTAATCAAACGCAGACGATTTATACAAATGGGTTCGCTGGCAACAGCCACTTTAATGGTGCCTAAATTTTTAAAAGCATTTGAAAGAAATGGTTTGGCAACAGTACCGGCAGGCAACAAAGTGGTTGTGGTTTTACAAATGAGTGGTGGCAATGATGGATTAAATACTGTGATACCAATCAGCAATGATATTTATCATAAATCAAGACCCGGGCTTAGCATTACAAAAGATAAAGCTTTAATGCTTACAGATGATGTTGCGTTACATCCTGAGTTAACTGCGTTTAAAAATTTTTATGATGATGGAAGCATGGGTATTTTAAATAGTGTTGGTTATCCGAATCCTGATAGAAGTCATTTTCGTAGTATGGATATTTGGCAAACAGGTAGCGCCAGCACAGAGTTTATTACAACAGGCTGGATAGGTCGTTATCTTGATGCACAATGTGTAACATGCAGCAAGCCAACACAGGCTTTGGAAATTGATGATATTTTAAGTCTTGCATTAAAAGGTTCAAAAGAAAAAGGTATTGCGTTTAAAGATCCGCGACGTTTATACAATACGAGTAATGAAAATTATTTTAAACAATTAGCGGCGCAGCATCATGCGGAAGAACATAAAAAACCGGTTGATTATTTATATAAAACAATGGCAGAAACATTAAGCAGTGCTGATTATATTTTTGAGCAAAGCAAGCTTCATCCTTCTTCTGCAAATTATCCGCAAACAGAGCTCGGTGTTAATTTAAAAACGATTGCTTCGCTTATTCTTTCTGATATCAATACCAAAATATACTATGTAAGTATTGGCAGTTTTGATACGCATGTGTTTCAGCAAAACACGCAGCAACGTTTGTTTAAACAAATGAATGCTGCTGTTGATGCATTTGTAACTGACTTAAAAACCAACAATCGTTTTGATGATGTGCTATTGTTTACTTTCAGTGAGTTTGGAAGACGTGTTTCGCAAAATGCAAGTGGCGGAACAGATCATGGCACTGCAAATTCTATGTTTCTTATCAGCGGTGGCTTACAGCAAAAAGGCTTAATAAATTCTTTACCTGATTTAAACGATCTTGATGAAGGTGATTTAAAATATAAAGTTGATTTTAAACAAGTCTATGCAACTATATTAAATAAATCTTATGATCATCTTTCTTTTATTTAGCGCTCTGCGAAGTCTGCAGACTTCGCAATTATATGCATGAAGTCTCTGACTTCTTCTAAAGAAACTATATTGAATTTTATTCTACAAGCGAAGCCGTTATCTCATTTAACTTTTTTACACGTTCTTTAAAACCGGTTTTAATATTATTTCTTATTGTGTGAAGGTTTGATAAAACAGTTTCAATTTCATCTGGCAATACTTCATTAAAAAATTCTTTTAACCGGCGCGCAAGCGTTGGTGATTTTCCGTTGGTAGAAATAGCAATTTTAATATCACCTTTTGTAACAACAGAACCAAGGTAAAAATCGCACAATGATGGTTTGTCTGCAGCATTAATCAATTTCCCTTTTTGCTTTGCATCATTTCTAATTTGTTCAGAAAGTTCAATATTATTTACTGCCGCAATTACAAGATCGCATTGATCTAAAAACAAAGGTTTATAATCAGCATAAATTAATTGTATATTAGGATATTGAAATGAAAGTTCTTCTACTTCAGGTTTAAAAAAATTTGCTACAATTCTTATTCTTGTATTGGGAGAATTTGCAAGTACAGTATTTAATTTCTCGTAACCAATTTCACCGGCGCCAACAATTAATAATCTTAATTCTTCCAGCTTTAAAAAAACAGGAAATAAATTATTTTTAGTTTGATTCATGATTACTCTATTTAAAATATGACTGTATAAAAATTATGGTTAGCGAATTAAATTATTTGCTTACATCACTTCGACGTTAGGAGAAATCTCCTTTAAAAGTGTCAAAAAAAATTCAGAGACCTCCTAACGTCGAAGTGAAGCTTTAATAGCATTTTTTTTTATAATTTATAGTTAAACAATTTTCTTTCGCATTACATAATCTCCAAAAGGTTCATGCATGTTTTTGTTTGCTGAAAAATCATTCAGCAATCCATCAAGGCTGTTTAAAATTTCAGCTTCATCTAAATTTTCTTTATAGATTTTATTTAATCTTTTGCCAATTGCATCAGCGCCTATATAAACATTATATTTTCCATAAGCCGTTCCTACAAAACCAATTTCAGCAGCATAAGGTCGGCCGCAACCATTAGGGCAACCAGTCATGCGTACACTTAAATCTTCATCACTTAAATTATATTTATCTAAAATAATTTCAATCTTATCAATTAGTAAAGGCAGATAACGTTGCGCTTCTGCCAATGCAAGAGGACAAGTATTAAACGCAACGCAGGCAATTGCATTTCTGCGCACCGGAGAAGCGATTTCTGTTGTTAGGATTATGCCATGCCACTGCAAAATATTTTCAATTGCATTTTTATCTTCTGGCAAAATATCGCTTATAATAATATTCTGATTGCAGGTAAATCTAAATTGCGCTTTACCTGTTTTTGAAATTTCATAAAACGCTCTTTTCATCTGCACTTTATCAGAATCATGCACTCTTCCAGATTCAACAAAAACAGTATAATAAAATAAACCTTCCTGATTTTTATGCCAGCCATATTCATCATGGCGAATGGTTAGCTCATAATTTTTTTCTTTTAAAAAATTTATGCCACTTCGCTGTTCTACTTCAGTTTTAAAAAGAGCAATTCCCATATGATCAACTGTATATTTTAATCTTGCCAGTTTTCTATCACTGCGATTACCAAAATCACGCTGCGTTGTTGCTATTGCATACACCGTTTTCAGCAAATCGTTTTTATTTACAAAACCAAGCATGGAAGCAAGTCTTGGATAAGTTTCAGCATTGCCATGTGTGGCGCCCATGCCGCCACCTGCTGATACATTAAAACCAATCAGTTTATTTTTTTCGATAATAGCAATTATACCAACATCATTTGTAAAAACATCCACATCATTATATGGCGGAATAGCAATTGCTATTTTAAATTTTCTTGGAAAATAACGATCTTCATAAAGCTCATCTTTTTCTTTACCGGCAGAAATTTTTTCTTTATCAAGCCATATCTCATAGTAAGCATTTGTCTTTGGCAATAACAGTTTGCTTAATTTTTCAGCATAAGAAAAAACCTCTTCATGCATTGCGCTGAAACGCGGATGTGCACTTACTGTAACGTTACGATTTACATCACCGCATGCTGCAATACTATCGAGCTTTACTGTGTCAAAACTTTTTATTGTTGGTTTTATATGATGTTTTAAAACACCATGCATTTGTATAGTTTGCCGTGTTGTAATTTTTATAACAGGGCTTGAATATTCCTCGCTTACTTCATGCAACGCAAGCCATTGTTGTGGTGAAAGTAACCCGCCAGGCAACCGTAAACGAATCATATAAGAATACAAGCGTTCTAATTTTTTTTCTGCGCGTTCTTCACGCCTGTCGCGATCGTCCTGCATATACATACCGTGAAATTTTATAAGCGTCTGATCGCTTTCTCTTATTGCGCCGGTATGTTCATCCAATAAGCTTTCTTTCAAGGTTCCTCTTAAACCGTCACTTTCTTTTTTTATTTTTTCAACTGCTGATTCTGCCATTTAATTTTTGTTGTGATAGTTTTTAATAAACATCTTTTGAAAATCTTCCATCTTCTTCAAGTTGATTTAAATATTCAGTTGCTGCTGTAACATCAATATTTTTTTCTTTGCTGATGATTTCAATCAATGTGTTTTCTACATCTTTTGCCATCCGGTCTTTACATCCGCAGATGTAAACGTGCGCATCATTTTCAATCCATTTAAACAATTCTTTTGATTGCTGTTGCATGCGATGCTGCACATATAATCTTTCCTTTTGATCTCTTGAAAAAGCTGTATTCACTTTTGTAAGTGTTCCTGTTTCAAAGAAAGTCAGTAACTCGGTCTGATATAAAAAATCGCTTACAAAATGCTGATCGCCGAAGAAGAGCCAGTTGAGGCCCTTTGCGCCCACTGTATCGCTGTGAAAAATAAAAGAGCGGAAAGGTGCAATACCTGTACCGGGACCAATCATGATAATATCTTTATCATGTAGAGGCAAACGAAAATTGTTGTTTGTACTAATGTAAAAAGTTATTTCATCGCCTTCATTAAAACCAGCAAAATGGCTGCTGCAAAAACCATATTTTGTTTTCTCATTCACCAAAAATGTATTCCTGCTAACCGTGATGTGAATTTCGTTATTGCCATGCGCAGATGGTGATGATGAAATAGAATACAATCTTGGCGTGATCGGTTCAAGTATAGCAATTAAATTATCGAGCGAAACATTTTCCGTTAATGGATAAAGTGATAATATATTTTTGAGATCAAGCCGTACAGAAGGCAATTCTGTTTGTACAAGCGCTGCATATTTTTCAACTATGCGCAAAGGCAAATGCAATATGTTTAATTTATGTTTAAACAAATCAAACAACATAATATTTTCATTTTTGTAGTTTATTGTTTGCGTGCTATATGCAGATAATAAACTCAAAATTTCATGTACATCTTCCTCTGTATTAAACGGAACAATGCCTAAAGAATCGCCGGGCAAATAGTAAATTCCTTCTGCGCTGTTTATCTCAATATGCCATGTTTCTTTTAAAGAACCTTTATCATTTAAATTGATATGCTTATTAATAATGCCTTTGTAAAAATGTTTACCTGCTTTTGGTGTTGGTGTTTGTTTGTTTAATGATTTTGATTTAGATCCTGTTGGTAAATTTTCCAGCACATTATTTATCCATACTTCTGATGCGGCATAAAAATCAGCATCCGCTTTTTCTAAAGATAAAATTTGCTTTGCTCCTAATTGTTGCAAACGTTCATCCACATCTTCGCCGGCTTTGCAAAATAATGGGTAAGAACTGTCACCTAATGCAAGCACTGCATACTTTAAATTTTCAAAATTATATTCATTAGTAAGCAAATGATCGTAGAATTTTTTTGCAGCAAGAGGTGGTTCGCCATCACCGTGCGTACTCATAATAATAAATACAAGTTTTTCTTTTTCGAGATTTGAAAATTTGTATTGATCAAGCGCGGTAATAGTTACTTTATGCTGCTTGATTTTTAAAGCTGTTGCAAGTTTCGATGAAATCTTTTTTGAATTGCCGGTCTCAGTTCCATACAAAACAGAGATAACAAGTTTTTCTGTTGCGATAGTTTCAGTAATTGCCGGTGGAATAGAATTAGAAATATTTTTTTCTGAAAGACCGGCAAGAAATCCGC
>CAXSDU010000103.1:0-12872 GCA_964236165.1 uncultured Parafilimonas sp.
TACAGGATTATCAACCACGAAAAAATACAATTTTGTTTTCTTTAATAGCCATGAAGATGGTTTAAACGGATTGACCAATTTTACTATAAACGGTCAAACGGTTTCACTAAATGCTTCTTACAACGTTGATAAAACTGTTGAGATAAATAATATTTCTGCAGATGCTAACGGACAAATTACGGTATCTATTGCTAAAGCTGCCGGTGCAGATTATGCATACTTAAATGCAATGGTTATACAATCTTATGATCCATCTGTAAGTATATTATCTCCTTCAGATTTAACAGTTACAGATACAAAACGTACTTCGGTTAGTTTGCAATGGGCAGACAGAAGTTACAATGAAACGGGTTTCCAAATATGGCGGGCTGATGATAGCAACAGTGCATATTCTCTTATTAAAACAGTTGCAGCAAATACTGTTACCTATAAAGATTCAAATCTTGTTTCTAATAAATCATATTATTATATAGTTAAGGCAATTAATGGTTCTGTAAGTTCTGCTTCTTCAAATGTAGTAATAGGGCATACATTAGCATATGCAGTGTATATTAATTTTACAACTGTTGAATTAGGTCATTCACCTTGGAATAATACTGCAACACCACCACAACCTGGATTAGTTATAAATAATTTTTACGATGAAACTGACCATTTATCAAACGTTGGATTTACAGATGTGTCAGATTTCGCAGGAGAATACACAGCAGGTATGAATACTGGAAATAATTCAGGTATTTATCCGGATTCTGTTATGGCTGAAAGTTATGGCTTGTTCCCTGGAGAAACTGGCGTGATAAAAATTACAGGTCTTAACTTATCTATGAAATACAATTTCACATTCTTTGCAAGTTCACAAGCGTATGGTGATGTAACTGTAGGTTATACTGTAAATGGCAAAACTGTTTATCTTAATGCATCGCTTAATACAAAGGGCAATATAACAATGTATAATCTTACACCAGACGAGAATGGCGAAGTAACTATTAGTATTGCAGCAGGTACATCTGCTTCTCAGTTTGGTTTAATTGGAGCTTTAATTGTACAAGGATTTGATGCTTCAACTCCAAATGTTCCTGCTCCTCCAAATTCACAAAGTAAACTAATTGCTTCAGGCAATACAGAAAGCATTCAAAAACGGGTTTTACAACAAAATAATAGCGATATACAAATAAAAGCATATCCTAATCCGTTTATTAGTATCTATAACCTGTCGGTAGTTACAAATAAGAGTGATGATGCAATTGTTGAAATGTATAACATGGCAGGTAAACTTGTTTATTCTAAAAAATTCAATAACCTGTTTAAAGGAGAAAATACACTTTCAATTAAGCCTGCTTTTACAACTTCAGGAATGTACATAGTTAAAGTTATCTTTGCAAACGAGAAAGTAATAAAAGCAATAAAAATCCTTCGACAGTAATATCTTATTTAAAACTTAATTATGGACTTTGTTTATTTGTTGAGAGTATTATTAAAAAGAAAATGGATAATAATAGGATCAACAGTAATAGCAGCCTGTATTGCATGGTTTTTTACAAGGAATGAGGAAAAGCAATACTTATCTATATCACAGGTTTCAACAGGCTTTACAAGTGGTAACGATATTGTTAAGCTTAGCGAAAACAATGATTTTTATGAAACTGATACAAAGTTTAATAATGTTCTTGTTACTTTCACTTCGCCTACAGTAATAAGTCTTTTGTCTTACAAAGCAATGCTGCATGATTTAGAAAATCCAACTGAGTCATTTCGGGTACTTACGCCGGAACAAAAACAAACTCCGGTTTACATGCAAATAAATGTAGAACATGCTAAAAAGCTTTTGCAGAATAAGCTTGATTCTATGAGTATTCTTACATCCTACAAACCGGATGAAAAAAAGATGCTTGAATTTTTAAACCTCTATAAATATGACTATAGTTCAATTGCTCAAAATTTAAGTGTATATAGGGTAGAACGTACAGATTATATTCAGATTAATTATTCATCTGAAAATCCGGAGCTTTCTGCATTTATGGTAAACATCGTATTTCAGGAATTTGTAAGATATTATAAATTTATTCGCACGGAAAGAAGTGGTGTGGTTATAGATACATTGCAAAGCCTCGTAGAAAAATATAGAAATGAGCGTGATCAAAAAAATGATGCAGTAAAATCTACCGGCGGCGTAAATCCCGGCACGGGCACAGGCGGCACAAGCTACGATCAGCAATTGGCAGGTTTACAAACTCAACTTGCTGATCAAAAAGCGAAATACACTACAGCTTATTATGAACTGCAAAAAGTAAATAACAAACTTGCTTCTTCAGGTACAACCGATCAAACAAACAGCAATGCTGATTTAGTTGCATTAAGAAAGCAAATGAATGATGCAAACAATCAGTATCTGCAAAGTGGTTCAACCGATCAGAATGCGTTAAATCAATATAATAATCTCAAAGTTCAATATCATAATAAAATACTTGCTTTAGGTGGCAGTTCTAAAAATTCAACAGACGATCAAAGTAAATTGCTTGATGAAAAAAGTGGTTTTGAAGTTGATATGCAGGCAAGCACTATACAGATTAATTATTTAACCAGCCAGATAGCTGGTTTACAGGGAAACATTCAAAACCAGGCAAACAAAAATGCTACTGCACAAGTTTTATCTAAAGATGCCGAGATAGCGGATAAAGAATATGCTGATGCGCAGGAAAAATACAATTCTGCAACGGATATGAACAATGCAGCCGTAAATAATTTCCATCAAATATTGGTTGGACAACCTGCCATTGAACCTGAACCTTCTAAAAGATATTTAATTGTGGGAATGGCTGGCGGAGCAGTACTTGTATTAGTTATTCTTGTAATAATATTTCTTACTTATTTAGATTCATCAATAAAAACACCATTTATATTTTCACGCATTGTAAATCTTAAGCTTTTAAGCATGGTGAATTTTATGAATCTTAAAAACAAAATGCTGGCTGATGTGGTCGCAAATACAGCGTTAACTGAAATTGCAGAAGAAAAAAACAGGAATAATGTTGTCAGAGAATCTTTGCGCAAGCTTAGATATGAAATAGAACATAGCGGAAAAAAAGTATTTCTTTTTACAAGTACAAAAAAAGGCCAGGGTAAAACAACACTCATACAAGCTCTTTCTTACAGTTTTAGTTTAAGCAAAAAGAAAATATTAATAATAGATACAAACTTTTGCAATAATGATCTTACAGTACAGTTAAGCGGCGCTCCTGTATTAGAAAAAATTGTAGTAAACGAAATAAGCGATCAAATTATACAGGAAGTAAGAAATGCAGCCGTTGAAGTACATGGAGGTACAGTATATGTTATTGGTTGTGGCGGCGGAGATTATACACCTTCCGAAATACTGCCGGCAAAACATATATTAATGCATCTGCAGAAACTTACAGAAGTGTACGATTATATTTTCCTGGAAGGTCCGCCGCTTAACGATTTTTCTGACAGTAAGGAATTAGTAGAATATGTTGATGGTGTTATAGCTATATTTTCTGCAAGGCACATTGTTAAACAAATTGATAAAGAATCAATAAACTTCTTTAAAAATCTTAATGGAAAATTTTGCGGCTCAGTATTAAATATGGTTGAGCTGGAAAATCTAAATGATGTATAAATCATGCGTCAGAAAAAAATATCCTTGCATGAAAAATTTGTAACAATAGTGGCAGCAGCAATGCTTTTATATCTTGTTCTTAAAATATTATTTTTCTAATATGCCGCGCAGCCATGTTATATCCGGAATCGAAAAATTCTGGAATATCAGTTTTGTTGACCAGAAATTAAATAATTGGGTTGGTTATATTTTATTTCCGCTCAGCGCTGTTGTGTTCGGTTATTTATTTGCGCATCAAACATTAATTGGATTAGGTTTAATTGGTTCTATAATAGGAATGGCTGTTGTAATTACATGCTTTGTAAATACAGAAGCAGGTTTATACATTACAATTATTTATTCGTTTTTTTCTTTTGCTTTTACAAGATTTTGATATATTAATTTTAGCAACATTATTTAGTCTTTTTATAAAAAGAGTTAATTTAAAATCAACCTTTAATAGCTTTATGCATAATTCAGTTATTATAACAATAGCTGTACTTTTTTTTTATTTAATACTTGAACTTTTTAATCCTTATGCACATTCATTTAATGGCTGGTATCAAACCTTTAGAAAATTGCTTGATGATGTATTCCTGCTTTTTATTGCTTATAAAGTTTTGGATAGTTACGCAAGCATAAGACGATTTCTTACTTTACTGTTTATTGTTTGTACTATTTGCGGAATGTATGGTTGTATTCAGCAATGGCATGGATTATTTGGTAGCGAAATGGCCTGGGTTATGGCTGATAAAATCCGTTTTGGATTAATATTTATTGATGGCGATTTCAGGAAATTTTCTACAATGTCAGATCCCACAGCTTTTGGAATTATAATGGCTTCCTGCGGAATTTTATTTTCAATAATTGCACTTAATGAAAAAAAATCGAAAACTAAACTTGTAATTATTACAGGCTTAATTTTTATGTTTTTAGGAATGGCATATTCAGGTACTAGAACAGCCGATGCTATGGCAGCTGCGGGTTTTTTTATGTTTATACTTTTAACTATTAATAAAAGAAGTACACAAATTTTTGCTGTAATACTGGGCTGTTTATTTGCAGTAATAATGTATGCACCTATTTATGGTAATGCAACTGTCAACAGGCTTAGAAGCACATTCAATGCAACAGATGATCAATCATATAAAGTAAGAGAAGCTAATCGCGCGTTTATTCAACCATATATTTATTCTCATCCTATTGGCGGCGGATTAGGTACAACCGGCGATGCAGGTTTGCAATATAATCCTTCTCATTATTTAGCAGGTTTTCCGCCAGATAGCGGTTATTTAAAAAAAGCTTTGGAAACAGGCTGGATCGGGTTAATTATAATATGTGTTTTATATTTTGTTATCTTAAAAAATTCAATTCGCGGTTATTTTGAAACAAAGAAAAATAATATAAAAATTCTTTTTGCTGCTTGTTGCGGTTGTCTTTTTTCTTTTTATATAGCAGATTTTGCGCAGGACGCAATAGGGCAACTTACAGATACAGTTGTATATTACCCAATAATTGCACTTACATTAAGCCTTCGAAGTATTAATATAGCTGGTAAGGATAAATCCGTTGAACAAGCTTAAAAATTTCAGCCAATTATAAAGGCAAAATTTTAAGTGATGAAAACTAAATATTGAATTGTATTTAATTATTTATTCTTATTATAAATTTTTTTATGAAAAAACTTAAACTTGCTTATCCCACAATTTTACTTGTATTAATAATTGTATTTTCTTTTAAGTTGCAGGCGCAAAATACTACAGCTGATAGTGCGGTTCGTAAATCAGCAAATACCCAGCAATATCTTCCTCAGTATTCTACAAAAAATGAACGCGCACAAGATTCTATTGTAGAAAATAAACTCGTAGAACTTGCGCTAAAGCAGCCGAAATTTGATGAAGCTGAAGCGCAAAGAAAAACGATAGACCTGCAGTTGGAGAAGCAAAGAAAAGCATGGCTTAATCTTTTAAGTCTTTCGCTTAATTATAACGATCAAACTTTTGCAGGCAAATCCACCAATACTCAAACAGCTTTTGTATATCCGAAATATTTTTTTGGAGTAACCATACCATTGGGTTTAATTTTTTCAGGTGGAACTGATTATAAAATAACCAAACAATCAGGCATTATTGCAAAAGACCAGGAAATAGAATTACAACAAACAATAAAAGCAAGTGTTTTGGGTAGTTACAGGCAATATAAAACTTATGGAAAATTGCTTGCTATACAGAACCAGATAAATGATGATGCACAAGCTACTTTTCTGCAGCTTCAGCAAAAATTCAGTGATGGCACCGCAACACTTGAAGCATACAATGGCGCTTCAACGCAATATAATGATGATGTTGTAAAAACGATTAATCTGCAGCTTGAGCAAGATCTTATTAAGTTAGAAATAGAAAGACTTATCGGCAGAAAGTTTGAAGATATATTTAAATGATTTTTTTGAAATGCAGAAAAGATCTAAGCCGGTTAATAACGGTTATATTGTAATTATAATTTCAGTTTGCGCTTTATTTATCCCGGTAATTTTAACTGAACTTAGTGTAATAAAATTCTCGAACGGAGTTTTAAGTTACCCGCTTGATGATACGTATATACACATGTCAATTGCAAAAAATCTTGCACAGAATAATACCTGGGGTATAAATGCACAACAATTTTCAGCAGCATCTTCATCCATATTATATTCTCTTTTACTAGCCGTATTAATTAAAATATTTTCAGCAAATATTTTAATACCATTTATATTAAATGCAGTTGTGGCAATTATATTATTAATTGTTATTCAAAAAAGATTACAAAAAGAAAACGTTGGCTTTACAGCGCAACTTATCATTCTCTTATTAGTAATTTTTTTTACACCGATGCCTGCCTTAGTTATCAGTGGAATGGAACATACATTACAATGTCTTTTCTCGTTCTTATTTCTTTTTAATTTTTATGATTGGTGGAATGATGCAAAAACAAATCAAACAAAAAAATTACCGCTAAGTATGTACATAAACGGAGTTTTAGTTTGTGCAATTCGTTATGAAGGAATGTTTCTCGTTGCCATTGTTTGCTGCATTTTATTATTTAATAAAAAAATAATTGCTGCATTTGCATTAGGATTTATCTCATTGTTACCAATAATAATTTTTGGCTTGTATTCTGTTTCAAAAGGCAGTTATTTTTTCCCGAATTCAGTATTATTAAAAGCAACACCTGTTGAGGCTTCTTCAAGCGGCGCTGTAAGCTTTATCAGTAATATTTTAATTGATAAGCTAACATTTTTTAAAACCGGCATTACAGCTTTAGCAACGCAAAAATTGTTGCTTATTCTTCCGCTTACGTATTTATTATTCAAAAGGTTTTTAGCAGATAAAAGTGCATATGCACAAATATTATTAGTGTTAACTGCCTGTACATTATTGCAGTTATCGTTTGCATCAACTGGTTGGTTTTATCGTTATGAAGCTTACCTGATTTTATGTTCAGTTATTATTATTTCTTTAGTGATTCTTAAATATGCTAAGCCTGCTATTTCATCGGCACAAAAAAAGATTTATCCTGCAATAATTTTGGTGGCTTTCATTTTAATATTCCCGCTTTTGCTACGTAGTGCTGCAGCTTTTTCAAAAGCAAAACAGGCGTGTATAAATATTTATGAGCAGCAAAATCAAATGGGAAATTTTATAAAGAAATATTACAATAATGATGTAGTTGCTGTAAATGATATTGGCGCCGTTTCTTATTTTAAACAAAATGGCGTTTTCGATTTATGGGGACTTGCAGATATTGACGTAGCAAAAAGCAAAAGAAATAATTATAGCACTCCTGCGTTTTTATATAACCTGGCTAACAGTAAAAATGTAAAGCTTGCTGTTGTTTATGATAGCTGGTTCGATTCTTCTTTATTGAACAAATGGCAAAAAGTAGCAACGTGGCAAATAAAAAATAATGTTATCTGTGGCGATAGTATTGTAAGTTTTTATGCAGTTAAAAATAATTTTCTGCCTGCATTAAAAGCAAACCTTGAAAGCTATCAAGCATCATTACCGGCAGATGTAAAAGTGAAGTATTATTAATGAGTTCTGATAACGGATATATTAAGAGTTTGGATGGTGTTCGTGCCATTGCCATTATTCTTGTAATGAGCTTTCATTATGATATGACTTATTTTGGATGGTTCGGTGTACAACTCTTCTTTGTGTTATCAGGGTTTCTTATCACCGGAATTTTATGGAAGGAAAAACAAGCACAGGCTTCACTTCAATATAAATTTAAAAAATTCTGGATTCGTCGTTCACTGCGCATTTTCCCTTTATATTTTGGTTATCTATTATTTGTAAGTTTATCTTATTTGTTATTTCATTTTCCATCTTACTATTCCTATTACGCACCTTATCTTTTTACATACACATTTAATTATACGCGCTCATTGCCTCAGTGGCAAGGCAATCCTTTGTTCACACATTTATGGTCGCTTTGTATAGAAGAACAATTCTATATATTTTTCCCATTGATAATTTTCTTATGTCCGCCAAAGTTTATTAAATATTTAATGGTGATATTGATCTTTCTTTCACCAGTATCACGTTTCGCATTGGGCGAATATTATAAAAGCAAAGGCTTATCGCCGGATGTTGTTGCAGATGCAGTTTACTGGAATACGTTAAGCCATTTAGATGCTTTTTTTATGGGTGGAATTATTCCTGTTTTATCATTAAGTAAAAAAATTAAAACCCCGCAACGCATTTTTTTTGCTGCGCTGATAATTGCATTTGCGGCAGGTGTAATAAATTTCGTCACTATAAAATCCGGGCATTCATATTTAAATGATCTCGGTTATGATCATGGTCAAAGTTTATTATATCAGCATGTTTGGCAATACACTTGTTTAAACTTTGTGTTTGCTTCTTTTATTCTTTTGCTGGTTAGTAATTACACCAGCAGATTTATTGTTTTTATAAGAAAAAGTTTAGAACATAACTGGATGGTGCGGATAGGAAAAGTTTCGTATGGCATGTACATATTTCACTGGGCAATACTTGTATATGTTTTTAACAGATTTTTCCACACAGATAATATGTATTTAAAATTTGTTTTGTTTATACCGTATGTTATAATTGTTTATTTATTTGCTGAAGTAATTTTCAGATTATACGAATCAAAATTTTTAAAGCTTAAAGAAAAGCTTTCATTTAAAAAACCAACTGCAGATAAAGTTTCGCCGGCATTGCCTGTTAAAGATTCTGTTTCTGTTTAAAAGAGGCGCACGATGGAAAATTTACCGGATAAAAAACAATCAATCATATCAAAAGCGTTTAACCTTCCGGCGCTTAAAAAAAGCCGCTTATACTGGGTTGATTATTTAAAAGGAATTGCAATTATATTAGTTGTGTACAGGCATTCTTTGTTAGGTATTCAGCGTGCAGGCTTAAGTATTCCAGATTCTTTTGTAAATGCAAACATGATATTTTACAGCTTTAGAATGCCTTTGTTTTTTATGTTGTCGGGAATTTTTATCAGCCGAAGTTTGGCTAAAAGAAGTGTTGGTCAATTTATCTCTACAAAGTTTGAAACATTATTATATCCATATTTGATTTGGGTTACCATACAAATTACATTACAAATTGTACTGTCTTCATTTACAAATTCTGATAGAACATTTATTGATTATACTTACATTTTTTATCAACCGCGCAACCTTGATCAGTTCTGGTATTTGCCAGCATTGTTTAATGCAACTGTAATATTTGTGCTGTTGAAAAAATTTGTAAATGGTAAACGGTGGTTGCAAATTGCTCTTGGTATAGGATTTTATTTTTTATCGCCGCATTTACAAAATATAAGTATGCTTTCTGACTGGATGGAGTTTTACATTTTTGTTGCAATCGGCGATGCAATATCAGAAGTATTTTTTAGGGAACGTGTGCAAAATATTTTTAAAAATTATCTAACACTTATTCTTGCAACGCCGGTTTTTATTTTTGCACAGATATATTATTTAACACATCAAACGACACAGTTGCAGTTTTTATGTATTGCTTTCATTGGTTGTTTTACAATGCTTTCGTTGGCGTTTATTTTTCAAAGACTTAATATTCTTTCTTTCTTAAGAATAGTAGGTTATCATTCGTTGAATATTTATGTAATGCATGTAATGATTGCTGCATTAACAAGAATATTTTTAATGAAAGTTGTGCATATTGATAATTCAATTGCTATTCTTTTTGTTTGCATTATTGTTGGTTCAATTCTGCCGGTAATAATTTATAATTTATTAATACGTGATAACATTTTATGGTTCTTGTTTACTTATAAAAGAAAACATAAGAAACAGCCAAAATCATCTGAAATAAATATTGTTCCTCCCGGAATTCAAACTACATAAATCAATTAATGCAAATACTGTTGAGGTTATCAAGCTGATTAATTTAATGTGTCTATTATTGATTTGTTTTGCTTTTGATTTTTTCTGCGTTTTGGTGATCACTTTTTTCATGTAACTAAAATCAACCTTATTAGTTCTACATTCTTATAAGTTTTATTCCTTATTGTATCATGATTAATCGATTTGCATTATTAGTATATTAATTAATTTGTTCTCATCAATTTTGTACTTGATTTTTATCTGGTATTGCTTTCATCTTCATTCTGCAATTTGTTTTCGTTTGCTAAAGTTGTGTTTGGTGTAAAAAGTTGTTGGCACCGTCTTTGAATATTTATTACATTTTAATAAGTTAATGGCTCAAAGCATTTGAGCATTTTAATTCAAAAAAACTTTAAACTCATTACAACTTGGCTACAATTGTCTTCTATTTAAAAATCAACCCTTTTACATCAATAAATATTAAAAAAACATCTATGTTGGAATCATGTTAACTAATTAAAAACTCAAAATCTGCGAAAACCTTTTAAGTAGTTGATTCGTAAATAGAATATAATTCGTAAACTTTTTAGCAACAACCAATGAAAACAATTTTATTACAATGGCGTAATAGCCTGTATATTATTTTATTATTCTTATTCGCTTCTTGTGCGAGCACAAAAAACACAACTTATTTTAATGAACAATCAGATGGCATTTTACCTACAGCCGTAGTTGCGCCAGAAACGGTAATTCAACCAAAAGATATATTAGGTATATCTGTAAGTAGTTTAAACCCACAGGCATCCAGTGTTTTTAACAGCGCAAATTTTTCTTACACAACAACCACAACAAATTCCGAAACAATTCAAACTACTGGTTATCTTATTGATTCTACAGGATATTTACAATTTCCTGTTTTAGGTAATATACAAGCCTCTGGTAACACAACCAACCAGTTAAAGCAGGAAATAGTATCGCAGTTAACAGAAAAAAAGTTATTGGTTGATCCTATAGTAAGTGTACGTTATTTGAACTATAAAGTAACTGTTTTGGGTGAAGTTGGTCATCCATCAACTATAACAATTCCTGGAGAGAAGATTTCTTTGCTCGAAGCTTTGGGATTGGCTGGCGATATTACTATTTATGGCAAAAAAGATAATGTATTAATCATACGGGAAGAAGGAGATAAAAAAATAATTAAACATATAAATCTTAATACCAGCGATCTTTTTACATCACCATATTATTATTTAAAATCAAACGATATTGTTTATGTGCAAGCTAACAGTGCAAGAGTTGCCAGCGCAAAACAATCTACACAATTGCTGCCCATTATATTAAGCGGACTTTCTTTTTTAGCAATTATTGCTACGCAGGTAATTAATAACAACAACTAATTAATGAGGCAAAATGGAAATTATAAACAAACAACAAGATCATAAGTCAAACTCGGCAGGCTTAATTATATTTCGTTATTTACCCTATTGGCCTTTGTTCGCAATCTGTTTTGCAGTTTGCGTTACACTTGGTTTTTTATATACAAAATGGGCTACACCAGTTTATGAATCTCAGGCGCGCATTCTTATTCAAGATGAAAAAAGGGGAAGTGATGAATCTAAAACCGTAGCATCACTCGACCAGATTTCTCAGAATAAAATAATTGAGAATGAAAGTGAAATAATACAATCACGCTCCGTAACAAGCCAGGTTGTAAACAATCTTGGTTTATATGCACCGGTTTCACAGGAAGCTTCTTTGAGAGATGTTTCTGCATATACAATTTCACCGGTAAATATATTTGTTCAAAACCCTGATAACGTTGAATCTGTTAATAAGGTTGCGTTTACTTTTAGTAACAATAACATAATTATTGGCAATAAAAGTTATCCGTTAAATCAATGGGTTAACACTGATTACGGAGTTTTAAAATTTGTTCCCAATTCTTACTATCATTCTAAAACAAACATCAGTAAATTATATTTTTCATTAGTGCAGCCAAAAGATGTTGCAAAATCAGTTAATGATGGTTTAAAGATTATTTCAAACGATAAAGAATCGACTATTCTTGATTTAACTTATGATGATGCTGATGCACAAAGAGGTAAAGATATTTTGAACGAAGTGCTGAATGTGTACAACAATAATTCAGCAAAAGATAAAAGTGACCTTGCAACTAATACACTTAAATTTATTGATGATCGTTTAGCAACTGTTTCAAAAAGTCTTGATTCAATTCAAAAAAAATCTGAGCAATACAAAGCTGCAAGTAATGCAACAGATATTAGTACGCAAGGCAGATTATATCTTGAAAATGTAAGCAATAATGATCAGAAGCTGAGCGATGTTAATATGCAGTTAACTATATTAAACCAGGTGCAGGATTATGTTCAATCAAATAATAATTCAGGCGCAATTATTCCGTCAACATTTGGTGTTAATGATCCTGTTTTATCACAGCTAACAGATAAATTATATGCTGCACAACTTCAATATGAAAATTTAAAAACAACTTCCGGCGCTAATAACCCGTTAACGGTGGCAGCAGGTGAACAGATAAATAAATTAAAGCCGGATATTATTGAGAATATTAAAACTTTAAAAAATAATCTTGCTGCAAACAGAAATGGTTTAGCAGTTACCAATAATTCTTATTCCTCTGTGTTAGGTTCTATTCCTGAAAAAGAAAGACAGCTGATTGATATTAACCGCGATCAGAATATAAAAACCGAATCCTATAATTTCTTATTGCAAAAGAGAGAAGAAGCAGCTTTATCACTGGCTTCAAAAAACAGTGATAGCAAAATAATTGATAAAGCAGATTTTTCTGATACGCCTGTAAGTCCAAAGAAAAAACTGGTTTACATGTGCGCTTTTTTAGCATCAGTTTTAGTTGCTGCA
>CAXSDU010000104.1:0-12774 GCA_964236165.1 uncultured Parafilimonas sp.
AATGCCCGGCTTCAATAAAATTTTTGCATAGTTATGCAAATGCAAACAGGCATTGTACACTTCTTTTTGCCTTTTTTTAAATACACCATTTACCGGCACTGTACGCGTTAAGTCGGCAGCATAACCGGCATAGTTCGCGCCAAAATCCATCAATATTAATTCACCATCTTTTGTTTCTTCATTATTAAAAATATAATGTAATGTTCTTGCGCGATCGCCGCTGGCGAGAATACTTGCATATGCTTCGCCTCTTGCGCGGTTACGTAAAAATTCATGCATCATCTCTGCCTCAATTTCATATTCCATTACACCTGGGTTTATAAATTGAAGTAAACGGCGAAAAGTTTTATCTGTTATATCAATTGCTTTTGAAATTACTTCAGCTTCATATTTAGTTTTAACTGAACGCAGCTTAAATAAAATTTTTGCAGCGCGCTCATAATTATGTAATGGATAACGTTCTTTCATTTCCTGAATAAACCTGTAATCGCGCGTGGCATAATAACCAGTTGATTTACGATCATGCTCATTCGTATTCAAATAAATTGTATCGGCTGCATGAATCCATTTCTGCAGCAGCGCATCTAAACTATCTAGCCAAACAATTGTTTTTATTCCGGTTGCAGCCGTTGCTTCTTCAGCGCGTAATCTTCTGCCATCCCATTTTTCTTTTAATTCAACAGGTCGCACCAACACTAAAACTTCAAGGTATTTTTCTTCCGGATTATCAGGAAATAAAATCACCATTGTTTCTTCCTGTTCAATGCCGCAAAGCCAGTAAAGATTTGTATTTTGTTGAAAGCGATATAATGCATCACCGTTACTTGGCACTTCATCGTTGCTGTTAAAAATCGCAATGCTGTTTGGTTTCATTTCTTTTACAAAGCGCTTGCGGTTCTCAATAAAAAGTTGTGGATTCAATGGAAAATTCTTCATGATATATTCTTCGTTATTTATGTATAATTTTTTTGCAGCTATCGGCAAATAACCATTAATTATAGCTTTTTAACTCACTCCGCTTCCTGCATCAATATTTTCTTCCGGATTTACAAAATGCAATTTGCCGCTTTTGTCTTCCGCCATTAATATCATTCCATTGCTTTCAATACCACGCATTTTACGTGGTGCTAAGTTTGCAACAACTACAACTTGTTTCCCAACAATTTCTTCTGCGGTAAAATATAATGCAATACCTGAAACAATTATTCTTGTTTCAAAACCCAAATCAATTTCTAACTTCAAAAGTTTATCAGCTTTTTGTACTTTTTCTGCAGAAATAATTTTGCCAACACGCAGATCAAGTTTAGTAAAATCATCGTATTGAATCTCAGCTTTGAGCTTTAAGCTTTGAGCTGCGAGCGGATCTTCTTTGCTCGAAGCTATTGACTCGTAGCTCGTAGCTTTCACTAATCCATTTTTTAATTTTTCAACTTGTGCTTCTATTTCTTTGTCTTCAATTTTCCTGAATAAAATTTCCGGCGCTCTTAGACTGTAACCCACTTTCAATAAATCAATTTTTCCGGCATTTTTCCAATCCAAAATTTTATCAACCACTTTCATCATGTGCAATAATTTTTTTGCAGTGAATGGAAGAAACGGATTGATGAGAATTGTAAGATTCGCTGTTAATTGTAAACATAAGTGAAGGCAGTTGTCAACGAGTTTTCTGTCAACGGTTAACTGTTCTCTGTCAACTGATTTTTTCCACGGCTCTTTCTCCTGCATATATTTATTGCCCGTACGGCTAAGGTTAATCACTTCAAATAATGCTTCACGAAACTTAAACTCTTCAATAGCATTTTCAACTTTTGTTTTTGATTTTTTAATTTCTTCTATAATATTTCTATCAAGATCATCCATTACATCTTCGTGCAGTTTTGGAACTTTTCCATTGCATAATTTATGCATTAAAACAAAAGTTCTGTTTACAAAATTTCCAAAAATGCTTGCAAGCTCACTGTTATTTTTATCCTGAAAATCTTTCCACGTAAAGTCGTTATCTTTTGTTTCGGGCGCATTGCTGCAAAGCACATAACGCAACACATCTTCGCAACCTTTAAAATCTTTTAAATATTCATCAATCCAAACTGCCCAGTTGCGTGAAGTAGAAACTTTCTCACCTTCAATATTTAAAAATTCATTTGCCGGCACATTATCGGGCAGAACAAATTCGCCATGCGCCTTTAACATCGCGGGAAAAATAATGCAATGAAAAACGATGTTGTCTTTTCCTATAAAATGAATTAATCTCGAATCTTCGCTTTGCCAATAATCTTTCCAGTTATCAGTTAATTCTTTTGTTGCACTGATGTAACCAATCGGCGCGTCAAACCAAACATATAATACTTTTCCTTCTGCATCGGGCAGCGGAACTTTTATTCCCCAGTTGCTGTCACGCGTCATGGCGCGTGGCTGCAAACCGTTATCCAGCCAGCTTTTGCACTGACCATAAACATTATTTTTCCAGTCTTTATGATCTTCTAAAATCCATTGCTTTAAAAATTTTTCATAATTCTGCAAAGGAAAAAACCAATGCTTTGTTTTCTTTTTGATGGGCGTTGCTTCGCTTAAAGCACTACGTGGATTAATCAACATTTCAGGGCTTAAAGAAGAACCGCAACGTTCACACTGATCACCATATGCATTTGGATTTCCACATACTGGGCAAGTACCTACAATGTATCTGTCAGCTAAGAAAACATTTGCCTTTTCATCAAAATATTGTTCGCTTTCCCGTTCTTCAAATAAACCATCATCATATAATTTTTTAAAAAAATCAGAAGCTGTTTTATGATGCATTTCATTTGATGTTCTTGAATAGATATCAAACGAAATTCCCATCTGTTCAAAACTGTCTTTTATAATCGCGTGATATTTATCAACGATGGCTTGGGGCGTTGTATTTTCTTTCATTGCGCGAATGGTGATGGGTACACCATGCTCATCGCTGCCGCTTACAAATTTTACATCACGCTTTTGCGCTCTTAAATATCTTACATAAATATCTGCTGGTAAATAAACGCCAGCCATGTGACCAATATGCACAGGTCCATTTGCATAAGGCAATGCTGCTGTAATTAAATATCTTTTAAAATCTTTCATTACATAATAAATGGCAGCAAAAATAAGCGAACACATTGTTAACGCTTTATTTAATACAGTCAAGGAAGCTGTGCAACAATAATTTTAAAGCAATAATTATTAGAGTGGTTTTATGTGGCGTATTATTTGTGCTTAAATAATATTGTTTAATTAAATATTTTTTATGGAAACAAATAATGAATTAAAAAAAGGTAAAGGCACAGGAATGAGCAGTGAAGCAGGATCAAATCAAACGGAAGAATCCTGGCAGAGTACAGGAGGAAGCCAGGCAGATGCAGCAAATAAAGATGAACATGAAAATTCGGGTAAGTTTAATACTGATAATATAAAAAATCAATCAGAGCAACAAAGAAAAGCATCGATGGAAGATGGCACAAAGAAATAAAAGATTAGAAATTAGAAAAAAACAATCTTTTCAATAAAGAATAGAATGTAAACTCTAAAAAATTAAAATATAATTAGTTTTTTTCTCTTTGTAAAGCCTTTACTTTTTAGTAAAGGCTTTATTATAATAAGATTTTAAATATGATTTATTTACAAAATTCATTTAAAAAAAATTTTGGTATATTGTAGCAAGAAAATTTCATCCCAACTAATTCCTTGATGTCAAAACGCGTTTATATTTTTTTATTTTATTTTTTGTTGTGCGGAAGTGTTGCATTTGCCAAACTTCTCCAGATTCATTATTTCAATCAGCTTTAAATATTTATACTAGTGCTTTAGGTATTAATACGCATTTGTATAATGGCTATCAATATATTGATTTCGATCATGCAATAAAAGGAAACCCGTTTTTCGGGAACAGTTTTTTTTCTGACGGTACAATTACTTACGATGATATTTATTACAATGCTGTAAATATTTTTTATGATATTTTAAATGATGATGTAGTTATAGCAGGATACGATTCTGCAACGCAATTAATTCTTAAAAATGAAAAAATAACGGCTTTAGTTTGTTGAATCATGCCTTTATAAAAACAACTGTAAACAACACTGCAGATTTAAAAGATAAATTTTTTGATGTTTTATATAATGGAAGTTCGCAGGTTTTAGCAAGAAGAAAAAAAGTAATGGTACAGGAAATGCGCTCTACATTAGAAAGCGAAAGAATTTTTACAGAAGTGGATAATTATTTTATTAGAAAGCAAAATAATTTTTACAAAATTAATAATGCAGGCGATGTCTTAAATGTTTTTAGTGATGAAAGAAAAGAAATTCAGAGATATATTAAGAAAGAGAAATTAAAATTTAAGACCGGTAAAGAAATTTTTATAGTGCAGGCAGCAAAATATTATGATGCACTAAAAGCTTCCAAATGAAAATGCTTGTTTCTTTCATATTATGTATGTTCATTTTTAAAGAAGCATCTTCTCAGTCAAAAACACTTTTAAATGTTGATGCTGACAGTATGCAGTTTAAATATTTCGTAACACTGGTAGAATCAAAAACAAATTATCATTTTTATTATGACGATAAAATGGATAGTTTGTACATAACTGTTCATGCACATGAAGAAACAATCGAAAACATACTTAAATTAATATTAACACAGCCGGATACTTATTTTTCAATAGACAATAATAATAATATTTATATAACGCCATCCTTCAGCATACAAACATCTTTGCTGTTAAATAAACCGGCAAATAAAACTGAAGAAGAAGATACAGCGGCATCCATTATTTTAACGGGCGCAGTTAAACAAAAAAATATTATAAGATCATCACTTGAAAATAAAATTTTTACGATTGGTTCAAGAGCAACATTAAGCCAAAAAACTACAGCAACTATTTCTGGTTATATAAAAGACAGTAAATCTTCAGAACCTATTACAGGTGCCTCAATAAGAAATACAGAAGGTGGTGGCGCTGTTACAGATCAAAATGGTTATTATAGTTTAACCGTGCCCAAAGGCAACTATAGTTTAAAAATTTCCAGCATTGGAATGACGGAAACACACAGGCTGATAAATGTTTACAGCGATGGCAGCCTGAACATAAATATGGATGAATTTGTACCAACATTAAAAGATGTTTTTGTTACGGCGGATAATACGCAAAACATTAAGAGCAATGTAATGGGCGCACAACAAATAAGCATAAAAACGATTAAACAAATACCTACTGTTTTTGGCGAAGCAGATGTTTTAAGGGCTGTACTTACTTTGCCCGGCGTAACATCGGTTGGAGAAAGCAGCACCGGTTTTAATGTACGTGGCGGCGCTGCTAATCAAAATTTAATTTTGTTTAATGATGCTACTATTTATAACCCATCTCACTTCTTTGGATTCTTTTCTGCATTTAATCCTGATGTTATAAAAAATGTAGAATTGTATAAAAGCAGCATTCCTGAAAAATATGGTGGCAGGCTGTCTTCTGTGTTGAATGTAACGGCGAAAGAAGGTAATAAAAATCAATATCACGGCACAGCAGGTTTGGGTCCGCTTACTTCAAAGATTGAACTTGAAGGACCGATAGATAGTGGCAAAACATCATTTTTAATTGGTGCAAGAACTACTTATTCAAACTGGTTGTTGCGTTCAATTCATAGCAAAGAATATTTTAACAGCAATGCAAATTTTAGTGATGGTAATTTATTAATCAGTCACGAAATAAATGCAAAAAATAATTTGTATTTGAATGCTTATGCAAGCAGCGACAAGTTTAGGCTTAATGGTGATACATTATATAGTTACAGTAACCGCAATGCCAATATAAAATGGAAACACATTTATAATAGTAAGTTATCAGGAATTTTGCTTGCAGGAATTGATCATTATCAATTTGCTGTTTCAAGTAATGCAAATATTACAAGTGCTTATAAATTTAATTTTGCTATTGACCAGATAAATGCAAGAGTTGATTTTAATTATGCGTTAAACACAAAGCACAATATTGATTTTGGATTAACTTCTGTTTATTACAAACTGCAGCCTGGAAATTTATCTGCAGATAAAGATTCATCGTTAATAGTACCAACTAAAGTTCAAACAGAAAAAGGAATTGAAAGCGCTTTATATGCAGGCGATAATTATAATATTACAAGTAATTTTTCTGTTGATGCCGGCGTTCGGCTTTCTGTATATAATTATTTAGGTGCGCAAACTGTGTATTCTTATTTACCAAACTCACCAAGACAATTAAGTAATATTTCCGATAGCACAGCTTATTCAAATGGCAGCATTATTAAAACATATATTTTGCCTGAAGTTCGTGTTAGCGCAAGATATCAGCTTACAACAAATTCATCAGTTAAAATTAGCTACAACTCTTTATCGCAATACATAAATTCATTATCAAACACAACGGCAATTTCGCCAACAGATGTCTACAAATTAAGCGATCGTTATGTAAAACCGCAGCTTAGTGAGCAATATTCAATAGGGTATTATCATAATTTTAAATCAAACACTATTGAGACATCTGTGAAAGGTTATTATAAATCAATTCAGCATTATCTGGATTATAAAGGCGGCGCTTCACTTATATTAAACCAGCACATAGAAACTGAAGTACTTAATACAAAAGGTTATGCTTATGGCGTTGAATTTTTACTAAGAAAAACAGTTGGTAAATTAAATGGTTGGGTAAGCTATACATATTCAAAAATATTATTAAAAACTGATGATGCCTTTGAAGCGCCTGTAAATAAAGGCAGCTATTATCCTGCAGACTATGATAAACCAAATTCAGTAAATTTTATTGGCAATTTTAAAGTTAATCATCGTTTTAATTTATCATTAAATGTTATTTACGGAACCGGCAGACCAATAACATTACCGATAGCAAAATTTTATTACGGCAATTCTTTTAGAGTATTTTATTCTGATAGAAACGAATATAAAATTCCGGATTATTTCAGAAGTGATATTTCAATGAATCTTGATGGCAATTATAAATTGCATCAGTTATTTCATAATTCATGGACGTTTGGCGTGTATAATATTACAGCGCGCAAAAATGCATACTCAGTTTATTATACATCGCAAAACGGTTCGGTTAAAGGATATAAATTATCGGTTTTTGGAACAGCTATTCCATTTATAACATTAAACATAAATTTTTAGCGTGAAAAAAATTTGTTTTTTAGTGATGATCTTATTTAGCTGCAGAGAAACTTACAATCCGCCAATCACTCAAAAAGATTTAAACTTTTTAGTAGTAGAAGGAAATATTACCGTGGGAAATGATTCAACATTTATTCAACTCTCGCGAAGCATTATAGTAGATACGGTTAACCATCTTCTTCCGGAAGATAACGCAACAGTTACTGTGGAAAGCAGCAACGGAGATAGTTATAATTTAATACATACAAGTGAAGGAAGATTTGTTGCTGCTCCACTTAATTTAAATGCTAGTGAACAATACAGGTTACATATTATTACCGGAGGAAAAGAATATGTTTCAGATTATACCGATGTAATAATTACACCTGATATTGACTCCGTTTCCTACGCATACAAC
The DNA here is from genome assembly GCA_964236165.1 of uncultured Parafilimonas sp. Lineage (GTDB taxonomy): Bacteria > Bacteroidota > Bacteroidia > Chitinophagales > Chitinophagaceae > Parafilimonas. The sequence continues at coordinate 7,568 of CAXSDU010000104.1, forward strand.
AATGAAAATGGTTTAAACATATATTCAAACACGCATGATGCACAAAACAAAACAAGATATTACAGGTATGACTATGCTGAAACATGGCAGCATAATGCAGCCTATCTTTCGGAATTAGTTTTTAATCCTGAAGATAGTACGATAACAACCCGAACGCCTGATCAACTTATCTACAGATGCTGGACAGTAATGCAATCATCTGATATAAATCTTGCATCAACAGCAGATATTTCAAATAATATACTTAGTAATAACCTGTTGGTTTCTATTCCGCCTTTTTCTGAAAAATTAAGTATTGTTTACAGCATTATTGTAACGCAGTATGCCTTAACAAAAGATGCTTATAATTTCTGGTTCAATTTGCGTAAGAATACAGAACAAATAGGTTCTTTGTTTGATCCGCAGCCGTTTGCCAATGCTGGAAATATGCATTGCTTAACAGATTCAAATGAAGTTGTAATAGGATTTGTTACTGCAGGCACTGTTTCACAAAAAAGAATATTCATAAAAAAAGATGATATAAACTGGCAAACACTACCTAGTCTATGCAGAGATTCAGTTCCTCATGGCAGCGAATGGTATAAAGCCATTCAAAACTTTGTACTTATTCCTCTTCGTATAGACAATAATTCGATGGTAGTTACAGGTTATGAATGTGCAGACTGCCGCGCACATGGCGGTTCAGTAATAAAACCACCTTACATGCCATAATTCTTTACAATGTTATTCAGCAAAAAATATAAATACCTGTTTGCAGTTTTATGTATTTCTGTTTTGCATTTAAGCAAAACTGTTGCACAACAATTTTCTTATATTAATAACAGTAATAATTATTATCATGAAAAAATATATGTACACAGCGATAAAGATTTGTATGTAGCCGGCGAAATAATCTGGTTTAAAATTTATAATGTTTCTGAAGATTCGCTTAAACTTTCAAACTTAGTACAGTTGCTTATGTTGAAATAATGAATGCTGATAATACTGCCGTGTTGCAAGCTAAAGTACATCTTGAAAATGGTTGTGGTAACGGTTCTTTTTTTATACCAACAACAATAAACTCGGGTAGTTATATTTTACGTGCTTATACAAGCTGGATGAAGAATTTTGATGAAAATTATTTTTTCGCAGAAACATACAAATTATAAACACGCAAAAACCAATTGGTAATTTAATGACTGATACTGCTCAGCAAGCGTTTATTGCTTCACAAAACAATGCACATCTTTCAATGAGTGTTTTTTTAGATGACTCTTTACAAACATTTAGCAACAATAATATTCAAACATATTATTGGCTTACATCTTCTTTAAAAGGTTATGTTGAATCAGCTGAAAATTATTTTAATGATTCATCGCAGTATGAAAGTGTTGAATTAAAAAACCTTTTATTAACGCAAGGCTGGTCAAGATTTAAAACACAATCATCCGCGCAAAACAAACAAACTGTTTTAAATTTTCTTCCAGAACATGAAGGGCAAATTATACGCGGAAAAATTACGTATAAAAAAACAGGCGAACCTGCAAAAAATGTGATGGTGTATCTTAGTGTTCCAGGCAAAAATTTTCAGCTTACTTCATGTACAAGCGACGCTGATGGAAATATTTTATTCGATGTGAAAGGCTTCTATGGTGATGGAGAAATAGTGCTTCAGTCAATGAATAATGATAGCAGTTACCAGTTTTCCGTTACCGATCCGTTTTTGCAAGACACAACGTTTTATCAATCAAAATCTTTATTCATTATTGATAAACAAAATCTAAACCTCTTACAACAATATAATATTTATATGCAAACCCAAAATGCATATTATAATAATCAATTAAAAACATTCAGCAATTATTACCTTGATACGCTTCCGTTTTATGGCAATGCAGATGCAAAATATTTGCTTGATAATTATACAAGGTTTACTACAATGGAAGAAGTTTTGCGCGAATATGTGCATTTGGTTGGTGTAATTAAAAAGGATGAAAACTATAATCTAACAGTAACCGACACAAGAAATTATTCGGTGTATAAAGATCACGTGTTGATTTTATTTGATGGCGTTCCGGAATTTGATATGAACAAAGTAATTTCTTACAATCCTTTAAAAATTAAAAAAATTGAAATTGCAGCTAAAAAATATTATCAAAATGGTTTAACGGCTGATGGTATTATAAGTTTTAGTACATATAACGGAGATCTTGATGGCTTTAAATTTGATCCGGGCGAAGTTGAACTTTCTTATGAAGGCTTACAATTACAGCGTGAATTTTATTCACCTGAATATACAACAGATGCTGAAAAATCTTCGCACAAACCAGATTTCAGAAATGTTTTATTTTGGCAACCAAATATTAATACAGATAAAAACAATTCGTCTTCGCAATCTTTTTTTACATCAGATTTAAAAGGAAAATTTACTGCGATTGTAGAAGGAATAGATGATGAAGGAAATGCCATTTATAACGCTGCAAGTTTTCGGGTAAAATAATATTATTTGAAATTATTCATATAATTTATAAGAACCGGAAACAGATTTTTTTGTTGTTTTATCCCAAACTTTAAAGGAAATAAAAACGTAGTCATTCGGCTTATCAAGCCTGCCAATTTTTTGATAGAGTAACACATGATCTGCTCCGTCCGGCACTGAGCCATACATAAGTGTTATACCAAATATAGAAGGGTTTTCCGTTAATGTAACACCCGAACTTGTAGAAACTTTTTGAGAAGCATCCATAAAAACTTTTCCTTTTTCTTCCTTCCATCCTTTTACAATCAGGCGCAAACAAACATTCTCACCAACATGCACTTTATTGTTTGCATTAATCATTGATGAATCACCATTTGTAAGAAACGCTTCTTCAATATGCAAACCTTTTTCCTGAATTTCAATTCCATTTTTTATCTTCTCATTCTTTACTTCGTGCTTGCATGAACTAATGCAAAACATAATAACAAATAATAAAAAAACAGGTATTATATTTCTCATAAACTAATAATTAAACTGATGCTTTAGATTACTACATTCACCATTTTATTTTTTACGAAAATTATTTTCTTGGGTGATTTACCATCGAGCCATTTTTTTACAACATCAATTTGTAAAACCATTTCTTCTACTTCGTTTTGATTTGCATCTAAAGAAATATTTAAAGTTGTACGCAGCTTGCCATTAATACTAATGGGATATTCTTTTGTAGATTCAATTAAATATTTTTGAGTGAGCATTGGATAAGTAGCTTCTAAAACAGAACCTTCATTGCCAAGTGTATGATACAATTCTTCTGCAATATGCGGCGCATAAGATGAAAGCATTATTACAAGCGGTTGAAGAATTTCTTTCTTACTGCATTTAAGATCAGCTAATTCATTTACACAAACCATGAATGCACTTACAGCTGTGTTGTAAGAAAAACGTTCTGTATCTTCTTCAATTTTTTTAATGGCTTTATGCATGATTTTTAATTCGGCTTCGGTTGCTTTTTCTTCATTCCAAACTTTACCTTTTTGTTCATCATAAAATAAACGCCAAAGTTTTCTTAAGAAACGATGCACACCTTCGATGCCTTTTGTATCCCATGGTTTGCTTTGTTCTACCGGACCTAAAAACATTTCATACATGCGAAAAGTATCCGCACCGTATTTTTCAACCAAATCAGATGGATCAACTGTGTTGAATTTTGACTTGGACATTTTTTCTGTTTCACGGGAACAAATAAATTTATCGTTATTATTTTTTAAGAATTCAACATTTTGAAATCTAACGTCTATTTGTTTTAGCAGCTTTTCATCCAGTTCATTTTTATAATCGACTGCTGAAATCGGAATACGAAATTTGTAGATATAAGGTTGTTTAAAAGTTACAACTTCAATTTTTCCAACTAAGCTGAATGATTCAATTTGTTCTAACAAACCTTTGAGCAAAATTTTGTTGCGATAATCTGCTACCTTCTGCTTATGTTCTTCTCCGTCAGGTTCAAAATCAGAATAGTAAGCACTGTTAATATATTGAACTATGTCATCAGAAATACATACGTTCTTAATTAGTTTAAATCTTTCTTTTAAATCTTCAAAATTCTGTTTATCAATAGTAGAAAACTCTGCATTACCATTTGCAATTAAATCAAACCCAATTTGATTTACGAATGCACTAACACCCTGAATCATTCCCTGGTTCAACAATCTTTTATACGGTTCATCAAAACTTATTAAATTCAGATCATATAAAAATTTAGTCCACATGCGGCTGTATAATAAATGTCCAACAGCATGTTCTGTTCCGCCAACATATACATCAACCTGGTTCCAATAATTACTTACTCTTTTATTGCAAAAAGTTTCATCATTATTTGGATCCATGTAACGCAAAAAATACCACGAAGAACCTGCATAACCGGGCATTGTATTGGTCTCTAATTCTCGCGCAGTCCATTCAGGAACATTCGCCAGCGGACCTTCTCCTTCTGGTCCCGGTTTATAATTTTCAACTTGTGGCAACTCCAGGGGTAATTCACTTTCATCAAGCGGATATGCAATTCCATTTTTCCAAATAATTGGAAAAGGTTCGCCCCAATAACGCTGGCGACTAAACGCAGCATCGCGCATTTTATAATTTACTTTTGCTTTACCATAACCTAAATCTTCAATATCATTCATTACAATTTTAATCGCATCTTTCATTAACATACCCGTAAGAAAATTACTGTTTACGAGCTCTGCATCTTTAGTTGGGTTTGCTTCTTCACCATTAAACTTATCTCCTAATATATTTGTGATGTCAATATTAAAATGCTTCGCGAATTTAAAATCGCGTTCATCGCCGCAAGGCACAGCCATAATAGCGCCGGTGCCATAACCTGCCAAAACATATTCACTTATATAAATCGGAATTTCCCTGCTATCAAAAGGATTAATTGCAAACGCACCGGTATTAGCACCGCTGATGGTTTTTTCTGCCATGCGCTCACGATCGCTGCGACTTTTTACCCACGTTAAATAATCTTCAACTTCCTGTTTATGTTTTTCAGTAGTAATTTTTGAAACGAGTTCATGTTCCGGCGCAATCACCATAAAATCAACACCAAAAATTGTATCAGGTCTTGTAGTAAAAACTTTTAATTTTTCATCGGTATCATCAATCACAAAATCTATTTCAGCACCATAACTTTTACCAATCCAGTTGGTTTGCATTTCTTTCATCGCTTCGCTAAAATCCACTG
>CAXSDU010000105.1:0-12585 GCA_964236165.1 uncultured Parafilimonas sp.
GGCAGAAAAGTAGGCGATTGGTGGAAATGGAAAATTGATCCGCTTACAATTGATTGCGTAATGATCTATGCACAAAAAGGCAGCGGACGCCGAAGCAGTTTATATACAGATTATACTTTTGCTGTAAAAGATGGTGATAAACTGGTAAGTTTTACAAAAGCATATTCAGGATTAACCGATAAAGAATTTGCGCAGGTTGATAACTTTGTAAAAAGAAATTCTATTGAAAAATTTGGACCAGTGCGTACTGTAAAACCTGAACTTGTTTTTGAAATTGCATTTGAATGTATTGCTTCGAGTAATCGCCATAAAAGTGGTGTAGCACTTCGTTTTCCAAGAATTAAACGTTGGAGAAAAGATAAGAAAGCAGATGAAATAAATACACTGGATGATTTAAAAAAAATGCTTGAACTCTATGGAAAATGATTTCTTTATTAAATAAAAAACTTACAACTGTTAGCGTATTTTTGCAAACAAATTTTCCTAAATGGATTTTAATTTAAATGAAGAGCAGTTAATGATTCAAAAAGCTGCTAAGGATTTTGCCAATACCGACTGCCTGCCCGGCGTAATTGAACGCGATGAAAAAATGATGTTTCCGAAAGAACAAATTTTAAAACTTGCTAATCTTGGTTTTTTGGGAATGATGGTTAACCCGGCATACGGTGGTTCTGGAATGGATACAATAAGTTATGTTATTGCAATAGAAGAAATAGCGAAAGTTGATGCAAGTGTTGCCGTTTGCATGAGTGTAAATAATAGTTTGGTTTGTTGGGGATTAGATGTATTTACAACTGAAGAACAAAAACAAAAATATCTTGTTCCGTTAGCACAGGGTAAAAAAGATGATAAGCTGCATCTTGGTGCTTTTTTATTAAGTGAGCCGGAAGCAGGCAGCGATGCAACATCTCAGCAAACAACAGCTGAGGATATGGGTGATTATTACCTTGTGAACGGAACAAAAAACTGGATTACCAATGGTTCCAGTGCGAGCATATATTTAGTAATGGCACAAACAGACCGTTCAAAAGGAACACGTGGAATAAATGCTCTGATAATTGAAAAAGACTGGCCGGGTGTTGTTGTTGGGGCAAAAGAAAATAAATTGGGCATTCGCGGCAGCGATACACATTCAATTCAATTTACAGACGTAAAAGTGCCTAAAGAAAACAGGATTGGTAAAGATGGATTTGGATTTAATTTCGCTATGCAGGTTTTAAATGGTGGCAGAATTGGCATTGCTGCACAAGCTTTGGGCATTGCAGGCGGCGCTTATGAACGTTCTCTTGCATATGCTAAACAACGTAAATCTTTCGGAAAAGAAATCATCAATCATCAGGCAATACAATTTAAGCTGGCTGATATGGCAACACGCATACAAGCTGCGCGACTGCTTATTTACAAAGCTGCTTTAGACAAAGATGAAAATAAAGATTATGCAATAAGTTCGGCTATGGCAAAAGTATTCGCTTCAGAAACTGCTATGTGGGTTGCAACAGAAGCTGTGCAAATTCATGGCGGATATGGTTATGTAAAAGAATACCATGTAGAACGCATGATGCGTGATGCAAAGATCACCCAGATATACGAAGGAACAAGTGAAGTACAACGAATAGTTATAGGCAGATCATTAGCGAAATAATCATCTCTTTCTAAAATAATTAGGATCGTGAGACGGGCAAGCTGAGCTGCGGCTTTCAATACAGGATGTAAACAGCATTGTACAAATTGATGCTGCTATAAAAAATAAAAGGATTTTACGCATAAACAGTTTATTAAATCATTTAGCAAATATAATAACGTAAATGCTTTCATAAAAGTATGCTTTCATTCAAGCGCTAAATTAAAAAACTGCATTACTTTCGTACACGTAATTATTTTTAATGAGCTTAACCGTTTCTCGTCCACTTGCCATAATCGATCTGGAAACAACTGGCATTAATGTAGCAACAGATAAAATTATCGAAATTGCTATTGTCAAACTTCTGCCTAATGGCACTACTTTAAATAAAAGAAAATTCATTAATCCGCAGATAGCAATTCCAAAATCTTCAAGTGATATACATGGTATTACCGATGAAATGGTGAAAGATGCGCCAACATTTAAGCAGGTTGCCAATGAAATAAAACAATTTTTAGATAGCTGTGACCTGGGAGGTTACAACAGTAACCGCTTTGATGTTCCAATGCTGGTAGAAGAATTTTTAAGAGCTGGTCTTGATTTTTCTATGGAAGGCAGAAAGCTTGTTGATGTGCAAAAAGTCTTTCATTTCATGGAACAAAGAACACTGGCAGCTGCCTATAAATTTTACTGCAATAAAACGCTCATTAATGCACATAGTGCAGAAGCAGATGCAACGGCAACTTTAGAAATTTTACATGCACAGGTTACACGCTATCCTGAAATTGGCGCAACTATAGATAGTATTTTAAATTGCATAGGTGAAGAAGACTGTGTAGACTTTGCACGCAGAATGATAATGATTGATGGAATTGAAACCTTTAATTTCGGAAAGCATAAAGGCAAGCCGGTTACAGAAGTATTAAAAACTGAGCCGCAATATTACGACTGGATTATGAAGGGGGACTTTTCTATGAATACCAAACAAAAACTAACAGAGATACTTAACCGCATCATGCTAAAAAAGATTAGTTTGTAATAATTTTTGCTTTTTATTTTATTTGATTGCATTGGAATATTGTATTTTCGGAAATCCCTTCAATAAGCCTGTTTTGCTTGGAAAAATTAGTTATCATACCTACTTATAATGAAATTGAGAATATTCAACTTATTCTTAAAGCAATATTTTTTTTAAACAAAGATTTTCATGTTTTGGTGGTTGATGATAATTCGCCCGATGGCACAGCCTCATCAGTAAAAAAACTTATAGATAATTACGAAGGAAAATTATTCCTTGAAGAAAGAGTTGGAAAACTCGGGCTTGGTACAGCTTATATATATGGTTTTAAGTGGGCGATAGAAAAAGGATATGAATTTATCTTTGAAATGGATGCTGATTTTTCTCATAAACCGGCAGATCTTGAAAGGCTTTATAAGGCGTGTAAAGAAGATGGATCTGACGTTGCAATTGGAAGCAGGTATGTAAAGGGTGGTAAAATAATTAACTGGCCGTTAGATCGTCATATATATTCAAAAGGAGGCGCAATTTATACAAGGCTAATAACATTTATGCCTGTAAAAGATCCTACTGCAGGTTTTATTTGTTATAGAAAAAAAGTACTTGAAACTATAAATTTTGATGAAATTAAATTTATAGGTTATGCCTTTCAAATTGAGATGAAATTTGCGTCCTGGAAACTTGGATTCAAAATAAAAGAAATACCCATTGAATTTGAAGACCGCAAAATTGGCATTAGTAAAATGAGCGGGCGCATTCTTAAAGAAGGAGTTTTAGGTGTTATTAGTATTGGTTTTAAAAGTCTTTTTAAAAATTATCGCCGTCGCGTAGAGGTTAAGTCATCATCTGAAAATAAATATTCTCAAACTATAAAACAACTTTAAGCTTTGCTGATTAAGGCTTTATCTATAATAAATAAGAACTAACTATATCCTAAACCAATACTTAGCATTAATTTAATACTTTTACATCATCAGGGCTGAAAAAAATTGCGAATTTGCAGCCTTACCCTTACTTCTAACCTAGTTTAAATTCTTTACTTAATTTTTTCAAGGAAATAAAATTGTGAGACTATGTATTCGTATGCATTGTTAGAACCGGGCTGTTATTATTTGGTGCAGGAAAAAGAAAATGATAAGCTTATGCTTTTACAGATTAAAGTAATAAGCGATCATTGTATGTACGTTGAAAAATATGCTGATACCGTGGTGCAGGAATGGAAGCGCAAAACAGATTCAATTTTCGACATTATAGAATTATTAAGTGATAATGCGGTAAAAGAATGGACAACTGCTTATTACAAAAATGAAGATGCTTATTACGGCGAAGATGATGACGAATAATAGCGCTTATTTGCTCGTCATACTTATTACTGGTATAATTATTTCTTCCATACTTATTCCACCATGTTGAAAAGTGTTGCGGTAATAATTCACATAATAATTATAGTTGTTTGGGTAACATAAATAACCATCTTCTTTTGCAAATATGTAAGATGAATTTATATTAGGCACCGGCAAGCCTGCTTGTTTGGGATCACGAAATGCAAGCACTTCCTTGGGTTCGTAATTTAAATTTCTGCCATGTTTATAACGCAGGTTGGCTGTTGTTTGTTTATCACCAATAACTTTATAAGGTGTATTTACACGAACGCTGCCGTGATCTGTTGCGAGCACTAAATTTATTTTTTTATCAGCAATTTTTTTCAGTGCCTGGTGCAGCGGGCTATACTCAAACCAGCTTTTTGTTATACTTCTGTAACTGGTTTCATCGCCGGCAAGCTCTTTCAGCACTTCCATTTCTGTACGTGCATGGCTAAGCATATCAACAAAATTGTAAACAATTACATTCAGATCATTATTCAAAAGATTATGAATGTTGTTTAGTAATTGCTGACCATCGTTATGATGCAGCACTTTTGTATAACTAAATTTAATGTCATCTCTTTTCAAACGTTTTAATTGCGCTTTTAAAAATTCTTCTTCATGTAAATTTTTGCTGCCTTCTTCATCATCATTCTTCCAGTAATTAGGAAATTGTTTTTCTATTTCAATCGGAAGCATGCCTGCAAAAATTGCATTGCGGCTATACTGCGTTGCAGTTGGCAGAATACTATAAAATGTATCTTCTTCCAACACTCGAAAACTTTCTGCAAATATTGGCTGAATAGATTTCCATTGATCCAAACGCAAATTATCAATCAGCACAAAAAAAGTTGGCGTTCCTTTTTCAACCTTAGGTAAAATTTTATTATGAAATAAATTGTGGCTCATAACCGGCACATCGGTTGCTTTTGGGTTAAGCCAGCCTGCATAATTTCTGCTGATGAATTTAAAAAATTCTGTATTGGCTTCCTGTTTTTGCGTTTGAAAAACTTCCTGCATTTCAGGGCTGTTGCTTTTCTCCATTTCAAGTTCCCAGTACACCAATTTTTTATAAACATCCATCCATTCATTATAATCAGGATTACTATTTAAAACCATAAACAAATTGCGAAACTCCTGCTGGTATGCTGACGTTGTTTTTTCACCAACCAGCCTTTTATTATCAATAATTTTTTTAAGGCAAAGCAAAACCTGGTTTGGGTTTACAGGTTTAATTAAATAATCTGTAATCTGGCTTCCTATTGCATCATCCATTAAATTTTCCGTTTCATTCTTAGTTATCATTACAACAGGAATGTTACTTACTTCTTTAATCTTCTGCAACGTTTCTAATCCGGTTATACCAGGCATAGTTTCATCAAGCAAAACAACATCTAATATATTATTATCTTTTACAAAATCAATTGCATCAAAACCGTTTGTACGTGTATGTACTTCGTAACCTTTATTTTCAAGAAATAACTTTTGCGATTGCAGATTTTCTATTTCATCATCTACCCAAAGTATAGTTGCTACAGACATAATTTGTTTTTTATTCAGTTTATTACTGATGAATTTTCAAGATTGTTAATACTTAATTTTTTTGAAGATTATTTAAACTTAAAAAATGCAATCTTTGTAAACAGCGGCATGTAAAACTATTTTTTTTAATTAGATGTATCGCATAGCATTTGTTATTAAAAACTCATTTAACAAAGCCTCAACACGTGCAAAAAACAAAACGCAAAATTATTAATGATCCTATTTATGGCTTTGTAACCATTAATGATCCTTTATTGTTTTTTATAATTGATCATCCGTGGTATCAGCGTTTGCGGCGCATTTATCAAATGGCATTGGCGCAATTGGTTTATCCTGGCGCAGTGCATACAAGATTGCATCATTCGTTAGGCGCGTATCATTTAATTTGTCTTGCAATAAATGAATTAAAAAATAAAAACATTGAGGTTACAACAGAAGAAGAACTTGCTGTGAAATGCGCCATTCTTTTACATGATATTGGTCATGGACCTTTTTCACATGCGCTGGAAAATGTATTAATTCCAAATGTGCATCATGAAACTTTGGGCTTACAGATTATGCAGGAATTAAATAAGCAATCTAATGGCAAACTAAATATGGCGATCGCAATATTTACAAATCAATATCATAAAAAATTTTTACACCAGTTAATAAGCGGCCAGCTTGATGTTGACCGCATGGATTATTTAACGCGCGATAGTTTTTATACGGGAGTTAGTGAAGGCGTAATTGGTTACGATCGTATTTTAAAAATGCTTACTGTACAGAATGGACAATTAATGGTTGAAGAAAAGGGTTTGTACTCTGTAGAAAAATTTTTAGTAGCGCGCCGGTTAATGTACTGGCAGGTGTATTTGCATAAAACGGTTTTAGCTGCAGAAAAAATGATAGTAAAAATTATTGAGAGAGTAAGAGAAATTTATACATCATCAAATAATGCTTTAAAATTAAATTCAACACTGGATTATTTTTTTGAAAACTTTTCTTTAATGAAAGAAGAAGCGCTGGAAAAATTTTGTTTGCTGGATGATGTTGATATAATGTTTGCAGTAAAGCAATGGAGTAATCATTCAGACTTAATACTATCAACACTTTGTAAAAGTTTACTAAATAGAAAATTGTACAAGTGTAAATTACAAACCGAACCTTTTAACCACGTAGAAATTTCAGATGCAAAAAAAATGATTGCTGAAAAATTTAATATTTCAATTAAAGAGGCGGCATATTTTGTTTTCACAGGTAATGCGGCAAATACAACTTACCAGTTACAGGATGAACAAATAAACATTTTATCAAAAAATGGTAATTTTAATGATATTAGTGAAGTTGCTGATCCGCTCATACATAAAACACTTTCTATGCCGGTTAAAAAATTTTACATTTGTCAATTAACTTAACCTTGCAAATTTTTTATTTGTGTTTCCGTTATTGTTCACCATTCAATAATTATTTATGAAGATCAATGCAGAACGCATTGCCATGTTGATTAGCGGTAAAGTAGAAGGAAACGGCAAAACCGAGGTTAGTTCTTTTGGAAAAATAGAAGAAGCAAAACAAGGTCAGCTTGCATTTCTGGCTAATCCTAAGTACGAAGATTATTTGTACACAACCAACGCGTCTGTAATTATAATTAATGAATCACAGGAATTAAAACAACCGCTTAGTGCAACTTTAATTAGAGTAGAAGATGCGTATCTGGCTTTTGCGTCGCTTCTGCAAAAATACCAGGCATTAATGCAGGAACAATTAACCGGCATTCAACAGCCAAGTTTTATTGATGCAAGTGCAACTATCGGCAAAAATGTTTTTATAGGTGCATTTACATACATTGGAGAAAATGCTGTTATAGGTGATAATGCAAAATTATATCCCGGCGTTTATATTGGAAACGATGTAAAAATTGATGAGAATACGATTATTCATCCCGGAGTAAAAATTTATTTTGGTTGTATAATTGGCAAAGAAGTTACTATTCATGCAGGAACTGTAATTGGTGGAGATGGTTTTGGTTTTGCACCACAAGATGATGGTAGTTATAAAAAAGTTCCGCAAATTGGTAATGTAGTTGTTGAAGATAATGTTGAAATAGGCAGCAATACAACTATTGATCGTGCTACTGTTGGTTCAACAATTATTCATACAGGAACCAAGTTGGATAACCTTATTCAAATTGCACATAACGTAGAAATAGGAAATCATACTGTTATTGCAGCACAGGCTGGTGTAAGCGGCAGTACAAAAGTTGGAAATAATGTTATGATCGGCGGGCAGGCAGGTATTGTTGGTCATCTGCAACTTGCAGATGGAGCAAGAGTAAATGCACAAAGCGGCGTAACCAAATCCATCAAACAAAAAAATACTGCCGTTACCGGTTCGCCAGCTTATGATTATACAAGCGCTTTGCGCAGCCAGGCGTTAACGCGCAATCTTCCTCAACTCGAAAAGAGAATAGCCGAACTTGAAAAACTGGTTCAGCAATTACTTCAAGAAAAAATAAGCTTCTAAATATCACTTCGCTCATCATATTTTTCCATAATTTTTAAAGCTTACTTTGCAACCCTTTAAAGCATAGATTTCCTTAAAAACGCAAACGTTTATTTAAATTAATTATGGATAATAATTTTAATCCAGACAAGCAACATACACTTTCAAAAACGGCAACTATAAGTGGTACTGGTTTGCATACCGGTGTTTTAGTTGATATGAAGCTCGTGCCCGCGCATCCCGGATTTGGAATACAGTTTCACCGCATTGATTTACCAGGTTCTTCTATTATAAAAGCGGACTGTGATTCTGTTACAGACACAAGTCGCGGAACTACACTGCAGGAAGGCGAAGCAAAAGTGAGCACAGTAGAGCATATTCTTGCCGCATTGGTTGGTATGGGAATAGATAATATTTTGATTGAATTAAATGGACCTGAAATTCCTATAATGGATGGCAGCTCGCAGCCTTTTATAGAATTGATAGAAGATGCCGGTGTTGCAGAGCAGGAAGCGGCTAAAGCATGGTATAGTCTTGAAGAAAATATTTATCATTATGATGAAGAAAAACGCGTAGAAATGACGGCGCTTCCATCAACTAATTACCAGATAACTACATTAATAGATTTTAATAGCCCTGTATTGGGCACGCAACATGCAGGCTTAAAAAATATGCGGGATTTTAAAACTGCAATTGCGCCTTGCAGAACTTTTTGTTTTTTGCATGAGCTGGAAATGCTGCTTGATAATAATTTAATTAAAGGCGGCGATATAAATAATGCTATTGTAGTGGTTGATAAAAAGGTAGATGATGAGGAACTAAAACGTTTAAAAAAAGTTTTTAAGAAAGATAAGATACAGGTTAAAAGTGAGGGTTATTTAAACAATCTTGAATTGCGTTTTCCTAATGAGCCGGCTCGTCATAAATTACTTGATGTTGTAGGTGATCTCGCTTTAATCGGTTATCCTATAAAAGCACGCATAATTGCAAATCGTCCAGGTCACAGCAGCAATGTGGAATTTGCAAAAAAAATCAAACAGTACATAAAGAGAAACAAGCATATAAAAGGTGTTCCTGTTTATGATGCATCTCAACCACCTGTGTATGCATTTGATTATATTGAAAAAACATTACCGCATCGTTATCCTTTTTTGTTGGTTGATAAAATAATTGAGCTTACTGATAATCGCATTGTTGGAATTAAAAATGTAACTTTTAATGAATGGTATTTTATGGGTCATTTTCCTTCCAATCCTGTAATGCCGGGCGTTTTGCAGGTTGAAGCATTAGCGCAAACCGGTGGTATATTATGTATAAACGCAATGCCGCATGGAAAATATGATACTTATTTTCTTAAGATCAATAATTGTAAATTCAAGCAAAAAGTTGTGCCCGGAGATACCATGATATTAAAAATGGAATTAAACTCCCCTATTCGCAGAGGTATTTGTGATATGAAAGGAACAGTATATGTAGGAGGCAAGGTTGCAACTGAAGCAGACCTTGTGGCGCAACTGGTAAAAGTTGAATAAATGTTGTTTTAGCTTTATTTTAAATACGAACGTTTAACTTTGCGGCGTTCTTGCAATCTCACATTAGCTCCAAAAGCGAGAAGCATAAAACGAATGATTCATCCGCATACTTACATACATCCAAACGCGAAGCTTGCTGAAAATGTAAAGATTGATCCTTTTACTGTAATTCATCAAAATGTTTCTATTGGAGAAGGTACTTGGGTTGGCAGCAATGTAACCATTATGGAAGGAGTACACATTGGTAACAATTGCCGCATTTTTCCCGGCGCTGTTTTAGGAGCAGTACCACAAGATTTAAAATTTAAAGGAGAAGATACCACTGTTGAAATTGGCGATAATACTACGATACGAGAATATGTAACTGTTCATCGCGGAACACGCGACAGGTGGAAAACAACTGTTGGCAACAATTGCCTTATTATGGCTTATAGCCATATTGCACATGATTGCGCAGTTGGCAGTAACTGTATCATGAGCAATAACAGTCAAATGGCCGGTCATGTAATAATGGGTGATTATGCATGGGTTGCCGGCTTTACGGCCATTCATCAGTTTGTAAAAATCGGGCAACACGCTTTTATTGCCGGCGGAAGTTTAGTACGCAAAGATGTGCCGCCATATATTAAAGCAGTAAGAAACCCTTTAAGTTATGGCGGCGTAAATAGTGTTGGTTTAAAACGAAGAGGTTTTTCCCTGGATAAAATAAACCAGATACTTGATATATACCGTATTATTTACAACAAAGGATTCAACACATCTAAAGCACTTGAATTTATAGAAGAAGAAATGGCTGCCAGCGACGAACGCGATGAAATAATAGGCTTTATTCGTGATAGTGAAAGAGGCATTATAAAAAGATATGCTAAAACCGATCTGGATGATGAGTAATTTTTACTTCATCACTTTTTTCAAATGAAAATTATTCTTACCAATGCCGGCAAACGTTTTAGCCGTGAATGGATTTTCCGTAATCTTAATTACGAATTCTCTCACGATAAATCTTATGCAATAACAGGTATAAATGGCAGCGGAAAAAGTACTTTGTTGCAAGCTATATCTTCTGGTTTAACTTTAAATAAAGGAGATGTAACCTGGCAATTAAACGAAAGTTTTTTAAAGCCTGAAGATGTGCATCAACATATATCTTTTGCCGCTCCTTATTTTGAGTTGATTGAAGAAATGACGGCTAAAGAATTTCTTTTATTTCATACAAAATTTAAAAGCTTCATTAATAATTTCTCTGTTGAAGAAATATTAAACAAAGCGCAATTACAAAATGCAGCAAACAAGCAAATACGTTTTTACAGCAGTGGAATGAAACAACGTTTAAAATTAGCGCAAGCCATATTTTCTAATACTTCTTTTGTGTTGCTTGATGAACCTTGCACTAATCTTGATGAAAGCGGGTTTAATTTATATTATGACTGGGTTGATAATTTCTGCAAAAACAGGCTGCTGATTATTTCAAGCAATGATACTAATGAATATAAATTTTGCAATGAGCAACTTAATATTCAAAACTTTAAAAAGTAGTTATATTATTTAGTGATGATGATGGTGCAGTTTCTTCTCAAAATCTTCAGCACTTATATCCTCTTCAACTGAAGTCACTTTGCTTTCAAGCAAATTAAAAAGTTTTTCGGTTTGCAAACGCATATATGTTTCTTCGGTAAATTTTTTATCCTGCATCATGCGGTTTGCATATTCATCAAGCCATGGTGCATCATTAACATTCTGGCTGCGCATATAGCTTGTTATTTGAACTAAAGCAGCATCTTTTATTTCCTGCTGTTCAACTGTAATTTTATTTTCATTAATAAGTTTTGTGCTAATTAATGTCCATTTTAATTGATTTAAAAAAACAGGTAATTCTTTTTCGGCATCTTCAGCAGATTTTTCTTTTTCACCACCCACCTGCAGCCAGCGCTTTAAAAAGTTTTCAGGAAAAGTAATTTGTACATTATCAACTAAATTATGATATATCTGGTCATGAATTTGATTACGGCTTTGTTTATCATAATGATTTTCTATTTCAACTTTAACAGCGTTACGCAACTCTTCTTCATTTGTTATGCTGCTTTCAGGATAAACACTGGTAAAAAACTTTTCATCTAACTCAGCTTTTTCAACAAAACCAATTTTTGTAATAGTAAAGTTGAAAAATTTTTCGGCATCTTCAATTTTATTTTTATCCAGTCCTAAATCATGTAAAACCCATTCTAATTCTTTCTGTTCAAATGCTTTATTAAGCTGAATTAAAACAACCTCATCTTTCTTTTTACCTGTTAATTCTTTTTTAGTTTCAGCAGCAAAATATTTTACAAGCAGTGAGTTATCTTTTTCAATTCCGGTTTCTATTATATTACCGTTTGCATCTGCTTCTGTAAAATGAATATTTAATACCTGTTCATCATTATTTATTTCTTCCGGCTCAGTCATTTTACCATAACGGGTACGCATGCGGGTGATCTCATCATTAATCATTTCATCCGTAACCTTTATCTTATAAAATGTAGTTTGAATATTATCCGTATTCACGTCAAAATCCGGCTTTAAACCAATTTCAAAAGCAAATGCATAATCGCCTGGATTATTTATATCCAACATGCGCGAATCTGATTCAAGCGGTAATGGTTGTGCAAAAATTTCGAGCTGCTCTTTACCTAAATAATTGTTTAGTTCTTTTTCTACAGTACGCAAAATTTCTTCTGTAAACACAGACTGTCCATACATTTTTTTTATTAATCCAGATGGAACCATTCCTTTTCTAAAGCCAGGAATATTTGCACTCTTTGCGTAAGACTTCAAGCTTTTTTCAAACGAAGGCAGGTAATCATTTCTTTCAAGATTCACTGTTACCTTATCATTCAGATTACCAATATTTTCTCTTGTTATTGTTGCCATTGCCTTAAATATTTAACCCTCAATATTTTATAAAGTAAGTGCGGATGGAGGGGGTCGAACCCACATGCCTTGCGGCGCCAGATCCTAAGTCTGGTGCGTCTGCCAGTTTCGCCACAT
>CAXSDU010000106.1:0-2903 GCA_964236165.1 uncultured Parafilimonas sp.
CCTGCCCACCAAATTTGCGCAACACCCGATGTTTCCTGCTTTGGCGTCGCGTCCATTTGTGCAAGCGCAGATGAAACAAGATTTCTCAACTCCTTCAATCGTTCTTTATCATCCGTCCACACTAATAAATTAAAATGTGCTTTCACAGGTTGGCGTTGTTCACTGATGGCTTCATTCAGAAAGCTATCCACTGCTTCTTTTGCGATTGAATTTTCCCTGGAATAAGCAGACAATGACTGAAGTCTTAACCTTTTGCTTTCAAGCTGCCTGATTGCCTTTTGTGCATCATCAATAAAAATATATTGATTGTAAACGTGACTGCAGGGTAAAAGCTGACCTAACACTGAAGTAAATGCTACACTGAATTTTGTTTTATCAGTAGAATACTTGTCATAGTTAATTCTTGAACCGCATAAACCCGGCAAATCATTTATATCAGCAAGGGTGTATAGCTGACAATATGCATCGGCAATTTTAAATTCATCTTTAAACTGAATATCTTTTACTATAGATGCTTTTTCATCTTCAAGCAGAAAGCAATATTTTTCAATTAAACCTGCCCTGTCCGGATGACTTAACAGATCGTCTTCAGCTAATCTTTTTAATTGAACGAATCCACTGTCTTTCAAAATTCTTTCAAACTGTCCGCAACTTTCAAAGAACTCCTGCAGCAACTGTTTGTTCATGCTTTGTTCAGGAACAATGCTCTTTCTGAGTAACCCGGACATTATTGACGTTACCGTCTTTCTGTTGCCGGGCTTCTTTGTGATAAAAATGTAACACTGATGATCGAGATAAGGTCTTTCATTAAAGAAACGCTCACTGCTTCTTGAAAGAAATTGCATATCGTCTTTAAAATCCAGACTGTACTTCGCTTCAATAAACCAGTCCTGCTTATGAAACACGCAGTACTTGGGAAGTATCTTAATTGCTTTTATCCAGGTCTGGTGAAAAGCTTCATAATCTGCATTGCTCATCGTAAAAATTTCCGGCAACGCTGCTTTGTATGCAATCGTTACGTCACCTTGTTTTGATAAGATGCAGTTTTGTTCAACACCTAAAATGGGCAATATATTTTCAAGCTTTGTTTCCATCTTTATTTGCGTTTAAAAAACATTTTTCGGGAATAAGATTTAATAACATGCGGTACACTTTGCGATGCCAGCTTTTTCATCATGCCATGTTCGCCATACTTGTTGCTTAGCTTTGAGATACGCATAAACAAGGCGGCTCCGAGTATCAATATCATTACAAGACACACATAAGTGTTTACACCAACTATATAAAGCACAGCAAACAAAACGAGCAGTGCAACCAACCCTATACCGAGATACCATATATACTGCGCCTTGAAGCCTTTAAATTCAATTGGCTTATTGATGCCTTTGTTTATTTTATATACACTGTTATTCATCACAAGTATTTTAAATTCTTAACCCTTTTATTTTCTTAGGCAATAACTCATTTTTGATGAGCACTTTATTTTCTGTTGCAATTGGATTATTGTTTTTATGTATGTTTAATTCAACCAAGACCGCTTCGCTTTTTTCAACTATTGGCTGTAATTCTCCTTCATGTTGTTTCATTTGATTTGTTTGAATCTTAAGGGAAATTTCCCTTTCAAGTTTTGCCACGTCCGATTTAAGTTGTGATAATTCATTGCTTTTTTCAAATGGCTTACTTACAATTTTCGCCACCATTTGAATATTGCTATTAAGCTCCGCAACATTCTTTTGATATTTTTCTTTCAGGTTTTCAACTCTGTCTATCGCATTTAAAAAATACCTTGTTGCAAGCTTCGCATTGTCAGTATTGATGTAACCGTTATTCCATAAATACTTTAAATCAGTTTCTTTACTTTGGGCGTAGAATGTATTGTGGTAATGATATTCAAACATGCCTTTATCTTCAAACGCTTGTTTTTCTCTGCGGATGTAAAGTGGAAAATCATACAGCGAACCGATTTGTAAAGCATCACTTTCATCAGGCTTCGGTTTCCATTCTGCATTTAGTTTAATCAGATAGTTGCCGATCGTTTCTGCATCAGCGGAACTGCAGTTATTTATCTGAACAGGATTTGCTTTCGTGCCGTCTTTCTCGTATTGTAACCGGGTGCTATAAAAACTTTCATCCTGCATTAATTTTTCAAGTGTATGTTCTCCATTCGTTTTATCAGTTTTGTATATATCCAATTGAAATTTTGCTTTAATCAATTCTTTGTGATGCGCAACTTTCAAGCTTTCCAGCACAGCAATCTTTTTTTCAAGTTTAGATTTTTCAAGCAGGGTAGTATCGCCGGATAAAATGGCTATGTATTCCGAAAAGTTCATCCCGCTTTTTTCATCTAATGCCCCCTCATCAATAGTTCTCACATTCAGTTCGCAGTTCTTCATCTGACTGATAAAGGTTTGTTTGTTTTTTAGTAGATTGAACTTGTAATTATCAAGCGATTGTTCAACAGCATAAATAAAATTCTGAACCTTGTTATAGTTGTATTCTTTGGCAATTACATTACCCTGCCTCGCTCCGCGACCATCTCTTTGTTCAAGCTCTGCAGGTTTCCATGGTATGTCTAAATGATGCATGGCAACGACACGCTTTTGAACGTTTAAGCCTGTACCTGCTTTTTCTGTACTGCCTACCAGTATTCGTATTTCACCGTTATTCATTTTACGAAACAACTCATGTTTATTCTTATTCGTCCAGTCATGAATAAAAGTGATCTCATGTGAAGGAATATTAAAATCCCCTATCAGTTTTTCTTTGAGCGCATCATAAATGTTGAAAGCATTTTGTTTAGGTGTTCCAATATCACTAAACACGATTTGCGTCCCTTTTTGCGGAGCGCCTGTTCTATAGATTTCAGCAACTTTTCTTGCACATACATTTACTTTGCTGTCTGG
>CAXSDU010000106.1:2913-12581 GCA_964236165.1 uncultured Parafilimonas sp.
AGAGGGAGGTGGCTGTCTGGATGGTCCGCGTATTTGAATGGGTTAATCAAACGCATATCCGCAGCCATCTTCTTTGCATAATTGGTTGCAATGAGCATTCTGCCTTTATCTTCTTCAGTAGTAAGCGGCAGTCTTCCTATTAGAGTCGCATCACCTGTTTTCGCAAATTCCATCAGCCTCTTAATAAATTCCCGCTGATCCGGCGTAGGAGAAATATTAATTAATTGCTCATCCAGTTCCGGTTTATCTAATCTTATATGCTTTGCTGTTTTATAGTCAGTTATTTCATTATAAAAAAGGGCAAGCTCCGGTACCTTGATAAAATGCCTGAAGCGTTCCTTTGCAATAATTTCATTCGTAACGGAGAACTCAAAGTCAACAGATTTTTTCGCAAATACGGCTGCCCATGCATCAAAGTTTTCTATTTGCTGACGCCGCATTTCATTCGGACGCAGATATTTGAAAAGCAAGTACATTTCTGTAAGACTATTGGAAATAGGTGTGCCTGATAAGAAGGTTACACATAAATCACTATTGAATTTTTCCTGTAATGTTCTTACTGCAAAAAGCATATTAAGTGCTTTCTGACTGCCTTCCATATTGCCCAGCCCTGCAACACGGTCATGCCTGGTGGTAAATGTTAGGTTTTTGAATTTATGTGATTCATCAATAAACAAATGATCAATGCCTAAATCATTAAAGTTTAAACCATTGTCTTTTTTGTGTTCGATGTCATGAAGAATAATATTTAATTTTGTCGTCAGGTTATTCTTTCTTATTTCCAGTCCTTTCAGCATGCGCTTGGAAATATCACCACCTAAATTTTTTAATGTACCCAGGTCTTTTTCAACATTGTCCAGTTCCGTTTGAAATATTTGCCTTTGTATTTCCGGTGACTGTGGTATTTTGCCAAACTGGTCATGCGTTAATATGATGCAGTCCCAGTTATTATTTTTTATTTCATAAGATAAACGTTTGCGTTTTGACGGAGTAAAATCGTTCTCACCTGGCGATAATACTTTGGCATCAGGATAGGCTTTATTATAGGTTTCTTTTATTTGGTTGACATTTGCCTTTAATGCAAGTATCATCGGCTTGTGCACAGTGCCCAGCCTCTTCATTTCGTGTGCGGCAACGATCATAGTAAGCGTTTTGCCTAAGCCAACCTCATGATCAATTAATGCACCCCGGTTCTGTATTATTCGCCATGCAGAATTTTTTTGCGAACTGTATAAATCTTCAATACCTAAATTCTTTTTATTGAGTCCGGGAAAACTTAAATGACTGCCATCATATTCCCTAAGTACATAACAGTTAAAAGTGTTGTTATATAATGTTTCGATATACTTCTTATCATCAGCAGGCAGATCATTTAACCATGTAACAAAATCGTTGCGAATACCTTCGATTTTCTGATGCGCTAATTGTATTGCATCGTTATCGGGTACCCTTACTGTTTTATCTCCGCGCTTTATCTCATAAGTATAAAATGGCGTTGTGTTTTCCAAAGCGTGTTCGAGCAGCGTATAACCATAAGTTGTTTTACCGGATTTTGTGGTTACAGCATATTGCTGGCTGATTTTTGCGTTGCTGCCATTGGGTTTTACTTTAAATGTATCAACGGAAGAAAAGTAACTTACTTCTGCATTAAGCTCAAATAAATGCGAAGCAAAGCGATTGTAGTAGTCTTGTGGAATCCATCTTTCACCTAAATTAAAATCAAGTAATTCAAACGGGATAATGTCCGGCTGAATATTCTGCAATGCTTGACAACTTCTCTGAACCTGAACATTATCGGGATTTTTTTCAGCAACCTGTTTTGCAATGCTTAATTTGGCAACAACATTTCCACTTAATAACTGGTCAGCAGTTTGCCAGGTATTAGTTGCAGGATCTATATAAATATGATTACCTAATAATTGAACTGCCTTTTCATCTGGTAATCCGGTGGAAGCGGCTATAAATTCAATATCAACTTTCCCTGTATCATTCAAGCTTCTTGCAAGTGCTTCAAAAGGATCGTCCGTCATGAAAACTTCTTTATCCTGAATAAGCGATTGCGTAAGTATATCTGCTTTGATAAATTGTTCGCCATCCTTTCGTTCTAATGAAGCAAGTATCAAAACACCAAAGCCTTCATCTTTTAAGATGCGTTGACGGTTTACGGATGCATTTAATACTCCATATTCAGAAACTATTTTCTCATAACCATTATTCAGATTTGTTCTTAATACAGGATATTCAATGTCATTATTATTTTCAAGCGTGTTTAACTCCAGGTAGGTATCTCTAACTTTAATATATTGCCGATAGAAGGACAAATCTTTTTTATCATTCAGGCTCGGCAGAAATACAGGCTTGTCATTTTCAGAAGCGCTGTAAGAAACAAACCCTACTCTATCACTATGAACCACGAGTGTGCCTTCTTTATAAAAGGATTTAATATCGCTTAATGATTCTAATTGCGTTTCGTTCTTGCCAAATTGAATATGGAAATCAGATTCACCTTCCACAAAAAAATCATCATTAAATTCCCTTAGCTTGATTGATAAACCGTTTAGTTCATTACTTATTGCGGAGGCACTTACCCAGTTAGCCGGTGAAACAATTTCATTGGCATTTGAATAAAGCTTATACACATATTGCTTATCCAATTTTAATTTGGCAGCAATCAAAACAAAAGCTTCATTTTCCGGTTTGTCCGTGACTTTAATTTTATGAATAAGCCGCGCTGTTTGTTTTTGAACCACTGTTTCATCAAGCTCGTTGATGTAAGCCATGGCGCGGTTAATGTTTTCAGCAGGAGCTATATCAAACAAACCTAACTGAACAGATATATTATTTAATTTGTTTTCAGGTGCCTGTTTAAGCGTTAGCCTTTTGCCGGTATTGATTGATATACTAACAGGCGATAACGTAAATGCGTTCCTGTTGAAGTGTTGGGTAAAATCCTTAAAAATATTTGATGCTAACTTTCGTCCGACGGTTTCTATGTCGCCATGTTGCCATACTGTTTGATGAGCTCTGCCGTATTGATCCTTGCCTGGTTTAATTTCATCACCAATAATTATTTCAGGATGACGATAGACATATTCATTGACATGGTATTTTCCAAATTCATTTGCCTGCTCAATTGTATTTACTAGTTGTTCTTCATCGTCAGAAATTGTTTCCTTGCCTGTATTTTTTTGTACAATCAATAGATGACTTGGCGCTTCTGTGTTGCCCGTATCTTTCATTAAGTTATCAGGCATTACATTCAGGCTAACTAAGTCAGCATTATTAAAAAGATATTCTCTTGCTTTTTTATTGGAAGCAGTATTAAGAAAACCATCTGTAGTGATATAAGATAATATGCCTCCGTCCTTTATTTTATTCAACCCTTTTGCAAAAAAGTAATTGTGAATTTTTCCAGTAAGTGCAGGGTCATCTAATGATTTATCATACACGTTAAAATTGCCGAAAGGAATATTACTTATGATCAAATCAAATTTGCCATCTTCATCATCAGTTGTGTGCTCAAAAGCCTTTATGTGAACAGAAACAGGAACTGGTATCGAACTGCCGAGTGCAGTCAATACCCGTCCCGATAAAATATCTTTTTCAACGGCGGTAATATTTTTAAGATGATGAAAAGCTTTTGCAGCCTCGGTTACAAACACACCGGCACCGGCACTCGGCTCATAAATGGTTTCAGGATGAAACCCTTTATCTTTTAAAATTTCATACAAGGTTTGCGGAACAACAGCAGGCGTATAAAAAGCAGTAAGTACACTATTCTTAATTGAGTCAATTGCCTTTTTATATTCTTTTTCATCAAAATGTTGTTGCAATAATCCATGCAGTTCTTTTATGTTTGAGAAAAGCTTTAAATCATGTTCCGTAGCACCTTCTTTTATCCAATCTTCTTTTGTTGTGTTAGCATACAATACCGCTTTAATGCCTCCAAAGCCCGCATATTTTTTTAATGCTTCTGCTTGAACAGAAGAAAGCTTTATGCCTTCTCTCCATTCAAGTGCCACGCGAATAGCTTCTATGTTATCAATTAATTTTTGATGAGCGTTGTATCCCATGTCTCACATTTTCTTTTCACTAATTACTTACTCAGGTACTTATCAATAGTTCCGGCAATAGCATATCTTAATTGCCGGTTATCTTCATTCTCTTCCGTAAAACCAAGCGAATCAAACACCGGTATACAATAGTTTATTAAATTGATGACTTCATGCAGCAGTATGCCCGATTTTTGCCATTGCTGATATGCGAATTCAAAATCTTCTTCAAGAATGTTTACGATATAATTGTATCTGGAAGGGCGATAGGCTTTTGTCAGTTCTTCCATACATAATTCATGTATGATGTATTCAGGTGTATTCGCTTCCTGTAATTGTATGATCAAATCATCTACAGTACGTACTTTATCTGCGAGGTATTTGGACGTATCGTTTTTTTCCTCGAGCGCCAAAAGCAAGTCAGGATTATTTTCCTTTAAATATTGATGAAGTTTATTTATTATCACTTCCTGCATTAGAAAAAATATTATAATCCGAAAAAAGATTTAATTACCGTAGCAACCACAACAAGAAAAATACAACTGCCAAACCAAGCAGCAGCAACCTTGCCTGTATCATGATCTCCATGATTCCATTTCTGATAAACTTTTACGCCGCCAATTAAACCAAGCAATGCACCAATGGCATACATAAGATTAGCGCCAGAATCGAAATAGCTATTTACCATTTTTGTGGCTTGTTCTATGCCTTCATTTCCATCTTGCCCAAATAAACATTTACTTAAAATGACGGATAAAGATGTAATAGCAAGTATCCGTACTTTGCTTCTTTTTTTTGCTGAAATAAATCTTCTCTCACATTTCATGCTTCACAATTTTAATTTTAAAAAAAAGAGTTAACTCCATTCATTTATGCTATCCACAGAGTTTGCAATTCACCTTCATTAAGATGAATGGAGCAACAATTAATACATTCAATAAGGATAAAGTCTTTTATAAATATTTCGAAAGAACTATCTTTTATTGAGGGATATTTTTTAGCAACTTGCTGTAGGGAATAAATGATTTCCTGCTTTAAAAGATTTTTATTAGCAGCATAATCCAACGTATGTTGAATTTCATCCTTGAATTGATTTACGACGAGCAGTAATTTGTCACCAGGCTGCAACATCTGGTTTGCAGAAAAAATATTTTCATTGCCTTCATTTGTTTTTCCATTCCCGCTACTAAACGTAATGGATTTTGTTGCAGGATTTAATGTAAAAAACAAATTTGATTTACCGGAAAGAAGCTGTTTGATTTCATTCGCATAATAAAGAAAGCCAATAGTTAGATAGTAAATAACCAATGTTATAAAGATAAAAATGGCATAGTTTGCCCAACTGATATTCCTTAGCATAAAAAAGATTTAATTAGAAGTTTATTCACATCAATTATTAACTGATGTCTTCAATAATGAAGTAAAATTAGTACTGTAAAAAGGCGGGTTGATTAAAGAAGATCAACAAACCGAAGTATTAAATTAAAGACGATTAATATTTTTAAATTAAGGGTTATTCTTAATTAAAAACTTATGAAGGGAGAGTGATCAATGTGTATGAAATGGAAAACTTAACGGTGTTTTAATTTACTCAAGGCCACATTCGTTATTCCAAGATAAGCAGCAAGGTACTTGTCTTTGATGCGTTCAGGCATCCAGGGAAATTGTTTAACCAAGGATTGGTATCTCTCTTTTGCCGGAAGATGCATAAGCATTAAATGGTCTTCAGAAAAACAATAATATTGTTCAGTAATTTTTCTTGCATTGATGTTGAAGTGAGTGTATTTGTTGTAAATATGTTCGAGGTCTTTAAACTCGATATAATTTACTACTGTTGGTTCGATTGTTTTAATAGCAAGCTGTGAAGGAATTTGTTTAAAAAAACTTTTGACCGAAATAATTATGTCACGTTCTTTATTGAACCAAACAACTAACTCTTTATCACCAAGATTATAGAAGATCTTCACTAAACCCTTTTCAATGAAAGCTATGCGATTGCATACATTGCCTTCCCTTAGCCAAAAAGAATTAGCTGGCAATTCTCTTTTCTTTAAAGCCTGCATTAGATAAGATTGCACTTCAGGCGTAAGAGGATAAATGCTGTTTAAATATTGAAAAAGTTCAAGCATTCTGTTATTAATTAACAGGATGTTTTTTCTTATGTATGTTATCTAAGATTGCAGAAATATTTTTGATTATAAAAACAATAATTAAAACACTAAATAAAACCAATATACTCAAAGGGAATACTTCATGAAAAGTATTGTAATTATAGCTCCCATTTGGTTGCAGAAAAAAACACAACAGTGAAATAATCATAAATATTGCACCCAAAACACACAGGAAAAACATCCACGTTTTTCTAATATAATAAGTGGATAACAAACAAATAATACCTAAAGCACCAAGCACCGCATGTAAAGCAAAATGTGGTAACCCAAGTAAAATATATAATAAGTAGAAGCCACCCATCTGTTCACCGCTTATTATAATTGCACAGAATAATAAAACGATAAATAAAGGATGCGTTATTATAGTTTTTATATTAGGCATAAAGTGTAAAGTTAATTACAAGCACCGTGACTGCTACCAGTATAGCCCGCAACACCGGGAATGGCTATCTGGCCACCTGCATATCCTCCCGACTTGGAAAGACTTGATAATTCATTGTAAAGCCCTTGTGGTGTGTTTGATAATTCCCCGTACATACCACCCGGGATATGATACGCAGGTATCTCAAGATAAAGAGGCGCTGCAGAATTAAAAACATTTAACGCAAAATCTGTACAATTGAAATTATCTATATCATACTTCGCTTTTCCATAATATTGAATTTCGTTTAAAGCGGTTTGGAAATGAGTGGCATCTATATTAACGGTAAGCGATGCATTGAATTCATGCCCTGCATTATCAACAAGTTTACTTGTAACAGGGCTATTAGCTTCAATTGATTTCCAGCCTGATTCAGGATAAAAACCAATGTTTTGTTGTATGGTGGTAGTTCCATTAGTTTTTGTTAATTGCAAAAACGTGTGACCACAATCACCGGTGCTAAAGTCAAATAATTTATAAGCATCATTATTCACCGGTATGTCACTATAAATACTAAGCTTGTATGTAGAACCCTGGTCAGGTAATAACGAAAAGCACTTGATGTATTTGGTTATATCTATTGGAGGTTGATCCGCATTTTCATACTGAATATTGATTGTTTCATCGGGATAAACTATTCCACCACCGCCGCCATGTACATCAGCTGAACCATAGGTGTACGAGCCACCACCACCACTCCCTGTTCCTAAAATATCATCAAAAGAATACCAGTAATAAGGCATCGGGTCATCATAAATATATCCGGTTACAACCACATCCGGAAGATCCTGTTCTCCTACCGGTTGTTCCTCCGCCAATAAAGAACTTACATTGCTTCTTGTACTTATATTGCTTTTTGACTTACTGGTATTATCTTTTTTCTTCCTGTTAGCATTGCTGACATAACGAATATCTTTTCTATCAAGTGAGCTGGCAACGATAGTTATATCTGCATCTGGTTTTTCGCTTTTGCCAAGTTGTATGTGCACTATTTTTCCTTGTACTATATTTCCTGTAGCGTCTGTTTTTAATAGAATAAAATCATCAGAAAATTTTTTGTTTTTAAATCTTACCCGTAGAAAATAATCTTCTGTTCGAACATCGTTGCTTTTAGAAATTTTATTAAAGTCAAGTGTTGAAAAATCAGTTTTGCTTATACTATCTTTCAAGCTGTTTTTAATTTTTGCCAGGTAATTTATTTGCAAGACGGTTGAATCTGAGGCATTAATACGTTGTTTAAGCACTTCTTGTTTCGTACAGGAAAAATTTAAAAATGCTAAGTACGCGATTACAGTAAAACAAGGCAGTTTAAAACAAATAGGATTTGTTTTTCTTACATCATTTTTCATGGCTGCATAATTTAGTTTATAATGGTTGAAGAGACTTTAGCCTAATAAAGAATGTTGAAACAATAATTAAAATGAGTTACCAAAATTGTGCACAGTTGTTTAAGGTAGATATGCAAACGGTATTGAAAAGATATGCAAACGGGAGTTTTAAATTTTGTGTAAAGTAAAGATTTGATAGTTCATTTTGGATTGCCGGGACTATATAAGAAGGCGATAATTAAAAATGCAATAAAACAATCAAACAGATTCCATTATTTCCTGTTGAATTTTAAGTAGAGTTGCTTCTGTATTCTCATGGAGAAAATATTACATTATATTTAATATAATAAAAAAGCCTGCGTAAAAACACAGGCTCATTTTTCAACCCTAAACCCTTAAAACATAAAAGTAAAAAAATTTATTTTATACCAAAAATTTAATTGCAGTCATCTGCTGTCAGATTCGATTTTGGCAGATACAGGTTTTCAATTACCTCCGGAAATACACTTTTGAAATAAAAGATTAATTTTCTATCTTGCTTAAAAATTATTTATGAAAACAATCGAACAAAAAGAACATCTTTTTGAATTATCCGAAACAATTAAAAACAGGCATGAGCCTTTAGGTGTTGGACTTCATAATCAATGTTGGGGTGGTTTAGCAATCGAGATTGCTAAGTCTAACGGTCAAACAACTAAGACTTATTTTGGAATGAGTATTCATGATATGAAAGATGATATAAATACAAATAACGCTCAGCCAACATCTTTACGAAACGAAGTCATGTATCAAAGAACTTTAGAAATCGCTTCTAATTGTTAATCCACAGGACCAACATAGAAGTTAGATAAGTTTTGCAGTTCTTCTATAACATTGTCAATGTTTCCTTTATACCTTCTTTTTGCCATATCATAAATATGGAAAAATACGTTTGTAATTTCTTTAATTGCTTTTTTATCGTTTAGCAAAAGACCTTCACTAAAATTACAGACATTTCTATGTTGTGGAGTTGAGTAAAGAATAGCCGCAGTGTTATCAAAAATGACCATTGAAAGATGTACGTCTTTATCAGGTAGAAAATAGTATTCTACCTTTTTTTCTTTTATTATTTGCATTCTTCGTAAGACATCTTCCTTTGGATATAAGTCATCAGGAATAGCTCCCACACCAATATAAGTTGTTCCTTCAGGAATATTTGTATTTATTAAATCAGAAAAAGGTTTAAATGGATGGTCATTGATAAATAATACTTGAGATTTTACTTGCAATATACCATGTTGCATCATATAATATATATTTTGTCCTCTCACATACTTTGAAGAAGACAAAAGTTCTTCTACTTGGTCTTTTTTATTTATATTTCTAATATAGCCATATTTTGTTAGTGAATTTAGAACTTCATTAATCAAAATTTGTCGAGGCTCGCCGTAGTTAAAGCTTTCTACTCTATCAGCTTTAAAGTTGAGAGATTTAATTATGCTTAGTGTAAATATTAAGAGAGTTGCAAGAACTAAGTTTAATATTGAAAGGGATAAAATTTCTATTTTGAAATCCGAAATTAAAGCGTAAACAAAACTTGCGGCTAAACCTAAAGAAAAGGCAATTATAATATTACTTTATTAGAAATTGGAATGCATGGTCATTATAACAGCATGATATCTCAGCAGCTTTACCAAGCATGTCCCTCCCATAAACT
>CAXSDU010000107.1:0-12244 GCA_964236165.1 uncultured Parafilimonas sp.
CTTAAAGGCATTTTCAAACGAATTGCAAAATCGAGGAGCGCTGTTGAAGACTACTACTATAAATTTTCCCCTGAGCTGTAAGCTGTTCTATAAACTGCCGAACGAGGAAGTCGCTGTGGAAAAGATATCAGTCACCGGCTTGCTTACAAAGACAGATAGAAGTTCCCAAAGATCTTTCCTGTTGACTGATCAGGTATGGATGATAATGAAAGAGATGTTTGATAAGAAGTAGCTAACCTTATCAAAGAGTGGATTAATATGGAACCTGCCCCCAGCTCTGTCATAGTATACATTTTGAAGACATTACAAAAACAGATTGATGGAAAACATTACCCAACTCGATATCTGCAAACTGACCAGTATCGCAGGTGATGAATGCTTCGAGTGGTTACAGCTGCTGATCACCACTTATTAATTATTAGCCTTAATTATAATTCTACAGATAACAATTCTTTTCCAAGATTATGAATGGCGGTTTCAATTTTTTTAACTTGTGTAGGACGAGGTTTTTTTAAACCTGTTGCATAATGTTGTATTTGCTTTTGATTAATTCCAGTCATACGCTCCAAAGCTGCATTCGTGAAAATCTTTCTATAAAAATTTAAAAAACTTTCAGTATCGAACTTAAAAACAACTTCATAGTTACCCTTCAAAATATGTGGTATATTTTCAGGTTTATTATATTTTTTTAACAACTCCATTCCGTTTAAAACGGATTGTTTCGCTTGTTCGACTGTATCTCCCATGCCATAAATTCCCGAGACATTTTCTGCATAAGAGCTAAACGCATCATCACTGCGTTCAATAATAATTTTAATTTGTTTTGTTTTTGACGCTTTTTGCTTATCGCTCATCTAATTTTAATTTTTGCTTTAAAAGATGGTTGGGGACAACTTGTAATCCATCTGTTTAAAGCGAGATAAATAATTTAAATTAAAAAATACAAATCCCCATTGTTTACTCTAATTGATTTTCATTTCCTTTCTCATCTTCTTTTCAAGACCTTTACCTATTTCTTTACTCCCATGAAACGGAACGGGATATGTTTGTCCGTTTTTTTCATAAATGTAATGGCTGCCTTCAGCTTTGATGAAAATCCAACCATTCTTTTTAATTAATCTGTGAAATTCAGAACTTTTCATTTACACTTAATTTGATATACATGTAATTCCTCCTTTACTATTTTTCAGTTTACAATAATTTTCCAAACTCAAAGGTAGTAAAAATTCTACTATTAAAATGGTTAGTTTATTTTTTGTTTAAGTGAGATATCTGCATATCTACCGATGCTCATCAGAATTGAGATGTTCCGTTTGTTTCTTTTAAAACCTCATTTAATCTTCTAAGTATGTCAGTAAGCGCAATCAAGTCGATTGTATTAATATTATAATCGCTTTTATACCTCGTATCAATATACGCTTTCTGCAAAAGGTTGAAAAGTCGTTTATCATTTTCTTTATTGTTACCTAACAATATCTCCGGCAGTTGATAACAAACCATACAACAATACCGATAGAGCTTATCAAGGTTATGCGTGACAACGCGAAGACCTGTTTTAAGTTGCAGTATGGTATGCAATGCTTGCTCGGTAGCCTGATGCAACATAAACGCACACATCTTGTTTTGTTCCCTGATACGGTATAAATCAGCACCGGCTAAAAACTCTTCTACTTTATTTAAGCCTGCTGTGTAAACAGCATTGTTTTCTTTTTGGGTAGCTGCTTCATCTTTTGTTGTAACAGAAAGGTGGTGTGTTTCTTTTTCGCCATGAAGAAGAACTGCTTTTGAATAAACTGCATATGTAAACGCATGCCCTTCCAACAACCACTCTTCAAAACGTTCTTCGCTTAATACAACAGCAGTAACAGGTATAAAATGTTGGCAGTTGTTTTCAATGGTGTCCTGTACCTGGTTATGACCTTGCTCACTGTTTATGATTACTAAAAGATAATAACGCCCAACCTGCCTGTAGCTCGGTGCATCCGGTATAAAGATACTCTCTGTTCTTCTTGTTAATAGTGTTGAGCCAAGCAGGTATATCTTTTCAACAGCACAGGCTTTGAGTATAATATCAACCAACTGCTGATGCTGTTCTTTAAAGCTTTCTGTTAAGAGATAATACATGGTTTACCTTATTATTCACTCAATAAATAAATCAGTAGTTTTTAAACCATAACATTCGCATAAAGCAAATAAGAGCCACATTTTGCAATGAGCATCAGGCTTGTCTTCGATATGTTTATAAAAGTAAACAGATACGCCTATTTGCCATGCTGCTTTACAAATGCTTATTCCTCTTTCCTGCCTTGCTGTTTTAAGTATTGCAAAAGCTGCTTTAATTAAAGCAGCTGCATCATACTTTGTTTTACTGCTGTTCTGCATTCGCTGTTTCGTTGGTTTGCTCCATGTTTTCTAATGCAGAGATGAGGCTATCCTGTTTGGTATAAGTTCGTACATGCAGCAGGTAAGCAGCTTCTGTAAGCTTTTGCAGCATGATGTTCAGTTTTAATGTATCCCATTCAAGGCTGGCATCCATAAAGCTGTCATATGATAAAGCATATTGTATAATCCTTTCAAACAGTCCGTCAAATTCGTCTTCGTTAATGTACCGAACCGCTTTCTTAAGCGCTTTATACGGATTATAGAATTCTTTTACGGATAGGTATTGCGGAATGTAATGCCAGCATTCCTTTTTCTCCCACAGGTGGCAATAGAGCTTATATTCATTTACATCCGGTATGTCCTTTTCGTTCTCATGTATAACAATGGCTGTTTGCCTTGTACAACCGCAATTAGCTATAGCTGTTACTGCATTTATTAAATGCTGAAATTCTTCGTAAAAGAATACAATGTCAGCAGGGCATTTACCTTTCCACAGCTTATTGCTGTTAGCTGCAAGCAAAGAATTTACAATATCAGTTTTTGCAGAAGGTAAATCAAAAACATCAAAGAAAGATGATATAGCTCTATAGCATGCTTTAATGTTGTCAGTTTCTTCAATTTCTATTTCTTTCATAATTACTTACTTTAAATGTTACAAGATGCCTGATGAAATCATTGGTTATAGTATCAGGTGTTGTCTTCTGCCTCATCTATCATTTCTATAATAGCAAGCATATTTAAAACAAGGTCTTCCCAATCTGCGTTTACATTTTTAATAGAAGCTGCATGAAGAAAAAAGTAGTTTCTGAAAACTCTGCTTAATTGTTTAGGCGGTGTTTGATCCAGGTGTATTTGGATAAGCTCATGTATTTTTTTATGCCATTCTGGTAATGCGCCTGAAGATGCAGGCTGTTCGGACTGTGTAATGTGGATATTATTCTGAAAATTATTAATGAATACCATAAGCCTGTTTTTAGAGACTGAACGTTATGTATTTCGTATTTGTAAAGCAAGTCGCTATCCTTTATGTATGCAACCAAACAAAGTTGTATTATACCAACAGGAAAGGTGTATTTAACCTATGTTGGCTTCACCTTCTATGACAGGGTTGGCATTCACTTATTCATTGTACATTTATTTTTTAAACACGTTAACTTAGCATTCATTATTCATCTAACATTATAAGCATGACAGAAACCAAACCACACCACGGCAGGAACATTAAACGCTTTCGCGAATGGGTAGGCGTTAAACAGGAAACGCTTGCTGCTGAATTACATTGGAGTCAGCAAAAAATGTCATTGTTAGAACAGAAAGAGGAAATTGAAGATTCTATTTTGGAAGAAGTGGCGAAGATTTTAAAAGTGCCTGTTAATGCGATTAAAAACTTTAATGAAGAAGCCGCATTAAACTTTGTAGGTAATACTTTCAACAACCATGATAATTCAGCAACGTTAAATGGTTATACAATTCACTACAATCCTAATTTTAATCCGTTAGATAAGTATGTTGAGCAGGTTGAAGAAAATAAGAAATTATATGAACGATTGCTTAAAGAAAAAGACGTGATGATTGAAGAGTTGAAAAAATTGACAATCAAGTCGTGAATTTCTATTGACACAATAATAATCAAATTGCCAATAGAAAAACATTCGCTACAATAACTTTATTTGCTTCGTTGAATAGCATAAATATTTGCATTACATGCAGTCCTATTTGAACATCCTAATGATTTAAGAGTATAAATTTAAACAGTACATTTATCGGATGGAAACCGCAAACTTAATAATGCTTATCGTGGCTTTGATTGTTATCATAGCCTTGTCATTTTTTATTTTTCAAATTTGGATTCAATCCAAAGAAACAAAGCTGCAAATCAGCAATTTTATACAGGAATTACAAAAGGGATTTACCAGTTCTGACAAAAGTTTAAAAACCGCTGTTGAACAAATAAGTTTAACTGTTGCAACTGAAAACAAAAAAGTTATTAGCTCTATTGAAATAATGACAGATCAGCTAAAAGAAATTTTAAATGATAACAAAAAAAGCAAGGATGAAATAAAGCAACATTTCGCTTCAAGTTTGGAATCAGCTAATATTAAAATCAACGATGCCATAGATGGTCTTAAAAATAAAACTTCAAATAGCATTGATGCACTTAACGGAACTTCTAAACAATTCAGAGAACAAATTGAAGAAAGAATAAAAGACTTAGATAAGCATTTGACGGAAAAATTAATTTATGACTTAACGGAATTAACAAAAAAGTATTCAGGCGAACTGGCTGAAAAAAATACTGAAACTTTAAAAGCTTTTAGTCTTACTGCAAAAGAGTACACAGAAGAGCTAAAACAAAAACATCAAGAAACTATTAGGCAATTTTTATTAACAAGTAAAGAGATTCAAGAAGAACAAAACAAAGTTTTGAAAGCAATCACAGACCCATTGCAAATTAAAAACTAACGATTACTTATGATTAAGTCATACTTAGCTTATTTAAAAGAGATAAGTCGTAAAATTATTTCTGATAGTGGTTTTGAAAAAGCTATACTTGATGGGAGCAAGAAAAACCCTTCATTTTCTTTTGAAATAAAATCTTTTAAATCCAATTATAATTCTAACGACGAAAGCTATCATTCCTTAGCTAATATTGAAAAATATTTAAGTGTCAATAGTGACAAAAAATTATTTTGTGGTTTTGGTCTGATTGCAGGAAATAAAAAACGCCAATATGCAGCTCCTATTTTGTTTACTGAATGTTCATTGAATAAAGATGAGTATGGAAATATCAATCTTGATTTTGACTTCGATACAAACTCAATAAACTATGATTTGATTTCAAGTATTTTAAACTACAGTAGTAATCGTTTCAATTATTCGGAGGACGATGAATTTGATGAGGATTTTCAAAATGAAATCAGTTTAGTTGATTCAGTAGAAAAGGAAATAAAATCTTTTGATGATTGTGAAATGCTTTTTGAATATGCTTTAGAAGTCTTTTCAAATTTAAAAAATAAGCTCGAAGAATTTTCTTCAATTGAAAATGCAGTAAGGATTTATAGTTGCAGTATTGAAAAAGATTTGTTTTTAAAAAAGCCAAAAGGAAAAGCACCGGATACAAGACCAAGAAAATCAATTTTTGAAGGCGAATTAATCTTTATTCCAACAATTCACTTGTTCGTTCATTCAGTTCCACACCAGTTAACAACGTATGAAGCTATAAAGAAATTAATGCAGGAAGTTGAAAAGAATGATTTTCAAAATAAAGGTTTAAAAAATTTAATTGATAATGTTTTAGAGGATAAGCAAATTATCGCCACTGAAAAGCGAATTGCAAACCTGGAGGAAGTAATTAATGATTTTATTCCCCTAACATTTTCGGCAGCGCAAACAACGGGTATAAAAAATGCTTTTCAAAATGAAATTTCATACATACAAGGTCCTCCGGGGACAGGAAAATCATTTACAATCGGAGCAATCGTTCTCTGTGCTCTATTTTTAAATAAAAAGATACTTTTAATTTCTCAGAAAGAACCAGCTCTCGATGTAATCAAAAATAAAATTGAGCCTTTTCTTACTGATAATAAAAACTTGAATGACGGCTTTCAAGGCATTACTTATTATAAGAATGATAGTAAAAGTGCAATCAAAAGTAATATTGAGAAAATCAAATCTTTTTCTATTAACAATACAACTTTACAGCAGGATTTAAGAACTTTAGAAAATGAGTTATATGGAAATAAGTTACTTCTAAAAAAACAACTCGAAGAATTAAAAACTTATAATCAAAGGTTAGCATCTAATTTACAAAAAGAAGTAGAGTACAAAGAAAAGCAAGAAACTTTTGTAGAAAACAGAGATTGGTTTATTGAACAACCTTATATTAAAAGAGCATTGCCACTAACTAAAAAGTATCAATTTAAAAAAACCTCGTACAGCATTGACGATTATGAAAAGGTATTAAACACTATTGATATAATTACAGCAGATGCCCCAACAATTGCAAACAAATTTTATATCCACAAGTTTAAAAATCACATTAATGATAATTACTCATTGAATGTAAATTCTATTTCAGAGAATATGCTTTTCCAATATGCAAAGGACTTCTTACAATTAAACAGCAACTTTAATGAAGGTGAGAAAATCCTTGAAACCATTCATATTGACAATGACCAGTTAAGAGGTACAATTGATAAACTAAAAAAAGATATTACTAAACTTCAAAAAAAAATAATTAAGAATCAGTTCAAATTTAATGTTCTGCAAAAACTAACTCAAGACAAAACAATAAACAATTTAAACCTGCTTTATAATCTCTTACGATGGCAAAAGCCTTCTAAGATTGCTGAAGTAATGAATCAAATTGATTATAGTTTGATTTTAGAGATTATGCCTTTCTGGTTAGCAGAAACAAGATACTTAGGACAAGTGCTTCCAATGAAAGCAGAAATGTTTGATCTAATAGTTGTTGACGAATCTTCACAGGTAAATCTTGCAGAAGTTTTGCCTGCATTTTATCGGGGTAAAAATATTTGTGTTGTTGGCGACCATGACCAGCTTGGCTTAGATTCAACAGGTGTTACGTTTAGAATGAGTAAAAAGTTTGACGTAATGACTTGGACTAAATATTTTCAAAACACAATGACTTACGGTACTGCAGAAAAAGATAAAAAACTTACAGTTACAAGTGCTTCAATTTTAGATTTTGTACGCAGTCCACAAAACATTTCAATCAGAACAGCAATGCTCAATGAACATTACCGTTCAATGCCTGCATTAGCAAATTTTACAAACTCAAATTTTTATGATGGCTTATTAAGAATAATGACGGAAACTCCAGACAAGATTACTAAAGAATGTTTTACAAAAGTCAAAGTACAAGGTTTAAGAGATAAGGATAAAAAAATTGAGGCGGAGGCGCAAGAAATAATTTCAATCATTAAGGAACTTACTCTTAATGAACAAAATCTTTTTTCATCTAAAAAACGGATTAATATACCAAACCCAACAAATGAAATTTTAAGCATTGGTGTTATTTCCCTTTTGCAAAAACAAAAAGAATATATAGAAGATTTAATTGAACAAGATACCCAGATTCAAAAGATTGTTGACAAACATAACATAGAAGTTTGGACACCTCAATCTGCACAAGGAAATGAGAGAGATGTTATAATTATATCAATTGGTTTGGATTCAAGTTGTACAGGTCAAGGAAGCTATTACAAGGACAAACGAAGATTAAATGTTGCAACAAGCAGAGCCAGAAAATTTACAATCGCAGTTTATTGCGATTTTAAAGAAGATAAATACTCTGAAATAAATAAGTATCTTAATTTAACAGCTAACCAAATAGAATGGAAATTAGACCATACCAAATACGAATCAGAGTTTGAATTTAAAGTCTATGACTATATTAAAAGTTATGTGCAAAGCCGACAAGATTTATATGATATTAGAATATATAATCAGGTTGAAACTTGCGGACACAAACGTTTAGACTTTGTATTATATAATCAAACAAACGAACATGCAGTTGCAATTGAAGTTGATGGTAGTTATCATTATGAAGAAAACAGATTAAAACCAAACTATGCAAAACATCATATTGACAGAATAGAAACTTTAAAACGAGCCGGCTGGAACGTTATAAATATTCCTTATTATAAATGGTATCGCAATGGTTGGCTTTGTGACATAAATCATCCAGTTTTCAAAAGAGAAATTGATAGGATTAATTTCGAACTTGATTACTATTTGCTGACATGAATGTCTAAAGATGGAAGGAGTTGCACATAACATGTATTCCTACAAGCGAAGCTAACAGGGGCGCAACCCCAGCAGTGTAATTGTAATTAGGTTCAATTTCAGTAAATACAGCGCGTAGTACATTAGTAAGCAACCATTACTAATAGACATTAATTTAGTTTTAGCAACAGATGACAATAACTATAAATCAGCCTGCAAGCAATATGCGCGGAGTGTTAACTACAACACTATTAAACATGATAATTTTTTGAATTGCGCATATAACATCAATCTTTGCGTTGGGCGTCATTAAAAGAACTTTAAATTATGAGTAGCGAAACAAAAATTAAATGTCCTAAATGCAACACGGACATTGATGTAAATAATATTTTATACAACCAACTAAAATTGCAGCTTCAATCAAAATTCAATTCCGATTTAGAAACTGAAAAGCAAAAAATTGAAAAGCAAACTCAAGATTTAAAAGCTGACAAAGAAGAGTTTGAAAAAAAGAAGCAAAAAGAAAACGAATTATTTCAAGAAACACTTGCATCTAAGTTGAAAGATGAAAAAGTAATAATTGAAAAAGAACTGAAGTCAAAGATTGAAAAAGAAAATTCAGAGCAGTTTGCCTGTTTACAAGCAGAACTAAATGAGAAATCAGAAAAGCTTAAAGAACTAAACGCAAGCAAAGCAGAAATTGAGAAGCTAAAGAGAGATAAAGATGAATTGAAATCTTCCATCGAAGCTGATACACAAAGACAACTTAATGAAACTTTGACACTCGAAAGAGAGAAAATCAAGAAAGCTGAACAAGACAAAACTGAGCTTACTATAAAAGAACTTCAAAAGCAACTTGATGAACAGAAAAAAATGACGGAAGAAATGATACGCAGACAAGAACAAGGTTCAATACAACTTCAAGGTGAAGTTCAAGAGCTGGCAATTGAAGATTGGTTAAAATCAAATTTTCCGATTGATACAATTACTGAAATTAAAAAAGGCGCAAGAGGTGCTGACTGTATTCATGTCGTTCATACAAGAACAAAACAAAATTGCGGTTGTATTTATTATGAAAGTAAAAGAACTAAAGACTTCGGAAAAGATTGGGTAGAAAAGTTTAAAAATGATATACGTGAGCATGGTGCACATATTGGAATATTAGTGACAGATGCTATGCCTCCTGGAATGCAAAGGATGGGTCTTAAAGACGGAGTTTGGATATGTTCTTATGATGAATTCAAAGGTTTATCTTCAGTGTTACGCGAACACTTAGTTGCTCTTGATTTGGCTATCTCATCGCAAGAAAATAAAGGCGAAAAAATGGTCATGCTCTATGATTATTTAACAAGCAATGAGTTTAGGTTGCAAATAGAAGGTATTATAGAAGGTTATACTCAAATGCAAGCAGATTTGGAAAGCGAAAAACGCTCAATAACCGGACATTGGAAAAAAAGAGAAAAACAATTAAAGAAAGTATTGAACAATACGAATTTCATGTATAATTCTTTACGAGGAATTGCTGGAAATGCAATTCAAACAATTCAAGTTTTAGAATTGCCAGAAGTCCAAAACGAAATTGAAATAGATGAAGAATAAAAACGAATGCCTAATAAAAGTGTTGATGCAAACAGTCGTTGATATTTAGTATTATCTTACCATAGCAGGTAATGCGTTCTAGGAAGTTTATTAGTATTTTGCTGTAGGGCATGAGCATCGTAAATTACATATATTTTGAAATTGATAGCAATTAAATAGTTACGCCGATATCAGCTGATATGTATTAAATAAACAAAAATAATTTTGGCAACAAGAGATAATAAGCGAAGCAAAAAAGACGAACAGCATATAGTTCCGAGAACTTATCTCAAATATTGGAAAATAGCGGAAGATAAAAATTTCGTGTATGGAATTGACTTCTCAAATCAATACAATAAAAGAGTTCAAATCTTTGGTTTGAATGATAAAGTTTTTAAAGCGAGGAGATACTATAATCATCAATCTTTTGAAAATCCTTACGTCATTGAAGAAGTTTTTGGAGAAAATATTGAACCGGGTTATGATAAGATAATGAGTGAGGTCAACAACGAAAACAATTTATCGGTTGAAATTAGAGAGAAGGTAATGCAATGGCTCTACGTTTCTAAAATGAGAAGCCCTTTCATACGAATGAACATGGAAAGAGTAACAAATTTTGTTTTCAAAACGGCTGAACGACTCAAATACAAAAGTTTATCATCTGAAAAGGAAAAAGTAATTGAACAACATACAAAACAATTAGCAAAAGAAGTTCAAATAAATGCTTTTGCTTTTGATGAGCAGTTAAAATCACTGATAGGTTTATATGTTAATACACTTAGTGTAAAACATTGGAGAATTTTGAAATCAAATCCTCAGTTTGAATTTTGGACGAATGATAATCCGGGATTTTCACCTAATACTGTAGAAAGATTCGCCAACAATGTACCTTATCATCATGTGTTAGAAATGAATGCGCACTCAATTATCTTCTATCCGCTATCTCCAAAATATTGCTTGGAAATAACTCCAGTTTTAGATGGCACTCCCGTAAACATGAATGCTTTAACGATGGTAATTAAATACGAGCAGGCATCTGATGAACTTATTAGGTTTATAAATAATGGCGTTCTTTATACATCTAACAATATACTGGTGTCAAATGGAAAAGAGTCGTTGGAGCATTACATTCAACAACAATAAAATGAAGTAGCAATAAACGTTAATTAGCTTTGGTTATCGAGTAGCACATTTATCCCGATAATTTTTGAAGCGCTATTACCCAGCATACAAGCGATATGCTGGCGTTGGCAAAAATTTTTATTTAACAATGATTACATTTAAAACTCCCAAGCACCATTGGAATTATTTTTTAGCACTAGAGTTTGATTTGGAGAAAATATCAAGATATATAGAATTTGCTAACGATAATCTAAGCACATATTCGATTGAGTTAACAAGGATTCTTCTATCTGCATCTTCAGAAATTGACTTAATCATGAAGCAACTATGTACAATAATTGACCCTTTAAAAAACTATAATAATATAAATGACTACAGAATTTTAATTCAACATAATCTTCCAGAACTTATTAATGAGGAAATAAGTATTAATCGATTTGAACTTTTATTTAAACCTTGGGAGAATTGGAACGGAGAACAAAACCCTAACTGGTGGAAAAGTTACAACAATGTAAAGCATCAACGAAATAATCATTTTAAAGAAGCTAATTTACAAAATACTATAAATGCTGTTGGAGCGCTATTACTTACAACAGCTTATTATTACAAGGTAGCTTTTTCAGACGAAGTAAAACAAGAAGTTACTTTTAGAGAGACAACGTACCAATTAAAACCAGATTCTACATTCTTGATGATTAACAATGATGATTATTACTATCACAGTTTAATCGGATAAAAAAATTTCAGTAACATGTATTTTGCTACAATACCAATACAAAATATCTAACATCAACGCTTGATTTTAACTTGCAGATGTTTTGAATTGCATCTAATATCATAAATCTTTTTAGCGAAGATTCTAAACTTCAATATTGTGAGTTCTCAACTGAATGATAGGTTTTACAAAGATGGTTACGAAATAGCCATTGCAAACTCAAAATCAATTTTGACCATTGCAGACTTAACGGCAGAAAATAAAGAGTTTGGAGTTGCTTGTTCATTAAACATTCTCTCAGCAGAAGAAGCAATAAAAGCATCTTTTTTAATAATAAAACATTATCATAAAGAAGTTGAGATAGACGACTTTGATAAAATTTTTAAAGGCCATAAGACAAAACATAAACATATAAAATCGTTTTTGGTAATCAACCAAATATTCATTGATAGGCAAAAATAAATATCTAACAAATATGAATCAGTATTAAAATCTTATCAGACATTGCCGCTGTACAGACAAAAGTTTTTTGAGAGAAAAGTATTCACCTCTTTTCAAAAATTTAGAGTGGCTTAATGAAGTTGAAAAGAATAAAGTTGGGCTTGAAGAAGCAATAGAATGGTTAAACACAGCAAACGGTGAAAAAAACAAAGGATTATATACTGATGTGATAAATGACAAGTGGCATAATCCAAGAAG
>CAXSDU010000108.1:0-12101 GCA_964236165.1 uncultured Parafilimonas sp.
TTGATAGGATTTTTTTTGTTATTGGTTGCATGTGTAAACTTCATCAATCTTGCAACAGCACAATCAGTAAATCGTGCGAAAGAAATTGGTGTAAGAAAAGTGTTGGGTAGCAGCCGTTCGCAAATACTTAAACAGTTCTTAAATGAAACTGCAATCATAACAACGATTTCTGTTTTGCTCGGTTTTCTGTTATCAGAAATAGCGCTTCCTTTTATCAGCAACCTGATGGAAAAACAACTTTCATTAAACCTTCTGCAAAATCCATCTATTGCAGCTTTTCTTGTTTTATTAGGAATAATTGTAAACTTTTTAGCTGGTTTTTATCCCGGTTTAATATT
This sequence comes from uncultured Parafilimonas sp., assembly GCA_964236165.1. Lineage (GTDB taxonomy): Bacteria > Bacteroidota > Bacteroidia > Chitinophagales > Chitinophagaceae > Parafilimonas. Next base: position 339 of record CAXSDU010000108.1, read on the forward strand.
ATCAGGGTTTCAACCAATACAAGCAATTAAAAGCAAAATCAGCACAAGTAATATTGGTGGTATTTCTATCAGAAGAAGCTTAGTTATTTTTCAATTTGTAATCGCGCAATTTTTAATTATCGGAACGATTGTGGTGTTGCAGCAAATGCAATTTTTCAGAAGCCAGCCAATGGGTTTTGATAAGAATGCAATTGGAATGATAGAACTGCCCAGCGATAGTTTGGATCAGCTAAAATATCCATATTTAAAAGACCAGATGCAGAAAGTGCCCGGCATTGAAGCAGCCACATTTGCATTAGATGCACCTGCAAGTTTTTCTTCAAATAATACATCATTTTATTTTAATGATGAACCAATAAAAAAAGATTTCCAGTTAAACCTGCAATTTTCAGATACAGGTTATACACGATTTTTTAATATACCAATTCTTGCGGGACGTATTCCCTATCAAACCGATACAATGCACGAGTTGCTGGTGAATGAAACACTTGTTAAAAAATTAGGTTTTAAAAATGATAAAGACATTCTGAATAAAACACTTTCGTTCGATGAAGGCGGTATTAAATATTCTATTGTTGGCGTAATGCACGACTTCAATAGTAAGTCTTTAAAAGAAGCTGTGTATCCGTTTGTATTGGCAACAAATATTCATGCATACAATTTTATTGCATTAAGAATTAATCCTGCAAGCCTGCAGTCAACATTGCCGAAAATAGAAAAAACCTTTACGCATATTTATCCAACATACATGTACACGCTCGATTTTTTGGATGAGCGTATTGCACACTTTTATACATCTGAGGCTATGGCTTCAACCCTATTTAAAATAGCTGCATTTTTTGCCATTTTTATTTCGTGTCTCGGTTTGTATGGATTGGTCTCATTCATGGCAACACAGAAAACAAAAGAAGTAGGCATAAGAAAAGTATTGGGCGCATCTGTGCAAAGTATAGTTTATCTTTTTTCAAAAGAATTTATCATACTTATTGGCATTGCATTTTTAATCGCTGCACCATTGGGTTATTTTTTAATGCATCAATGGTTGTCTGGTTTTTATTATCATATTCAATTAAGCTGGGTAGTATTTATTGTTGCAATAATTCTTTCAGTGATTATAGCATGGGCAACAGTTGGATATAAAGCAATAAAAGCAGCGCTGGCAAATCCTGTGAAGAGTTTACGATCGGAATAAGAATAGATGAAATAAATATTGTCTCAACTTAACCGGTAACAATATTTATTAAATAAATTTTAATCATGTTTAGAAATTATTTTAAAACGGCGTGGAGAAATATTATTCGCAGCAAAAGTTTTTCTGTGATTAATATCATGGGGCTTGCCCTGGGTTTAGCGTGCAGCTTAATCATTATGCTTTGGGTGAATGATGAAAAAAGTGTTGACGCTTTTCATACAAATGGAAAATATTTATACCAGGTATATGAACGAAATTATTTTGATGGAAAAGTTACAGCAGATTACCCAACGCAGGGTTTGCTGGCAGAAGAATTAAAAAGAGTTGTTCCTGAAATACAATATGCAAGTGGTTTGGAATATGCAAGTGCACCAGGCAGCGGCAGCACTTTTGAAGCGGGAGAAAAAATTGCTAAGCTGAATGGCATGTTTGCCGGTGAAGATTTTTTTAAAATGTTTAGTTATCATTTGTTACAAGGCACTGCAACTTCTGCATTGAATGAACCAAATGGCATTGCGATTTCAAAGAACATGGCAGAATATTTTTTTAAAAACGCTAATAATGCAATCGGTAAAATAATTCGTTTTGAAAATGCAGAAGAATTAAAAGTAACGGCGGTGTTTGATAATGTTCCTGCAAACTCTTCCCAGCAATTTGATTTCTTAAGAACATGGACTGATTTTGTAAAGCAAAACGATTGGGTGCATAATTGGGGCAACACAGATCCGCAAACATTTGTACAATTAAAACCCGGTGCAAATGCAGCAAAAGTGCAGGTAAAGGTCAAAGACTTTATTTATAATTATCAGCAAAAAGAAAAAAGCTTTGTTACAGAATTAGCGCTTCAACCGTATTCAGAAAAATATTTGCATTCTAATTTTAAAGATGGTTATTTAGTTGGCGGACGAATTGAATATGTAAATCTATTCAGCATTATTGCCGTTTTTATTTTATTGATTGCCTGCATCAACTTTATGAATCTTGCAACAGCAAGATCAGCAAAACGTGCAAAAGAAGTTGGTATAAGAAAAGTAGTTGGTGCATTGCGTTTTACATTAATAGCTCAGTTTATTGGTGAAGCAATGTTGCTTACTTTTTTATCAATCATTATTGCCATAATATTAACGGCATTAATACTTCCTGCATTCAACCAGCTTACAGCAAAACATTTATTATTACCATTTAATAACATAAGTTTCTGGTTAGCTATAATGAGTTTATTGTTTATAACCGGGTTTGTTGCCGGCAGTTATCCTGCATTATTCTTATCATCATTAAAGCCTGTTCGTGTTTTAAAAGGCAGTTTAAAATTTAGCTGGAATGCAACATTTTTCAGGAAGGCTTTAGTGGTATTTCAATTTGCATTATCTGTGTTTTTAATCATTGCGATGATGGTTGTGTACAAGCAACTCAATTATATACAAACAAAAAATCTTGGCTACAATCGTGATAATCTTATATACATTCCGGTTGAAGGAGATCTTATAAAAAATTATGAACTGTTTAAACAACAGGCTTTATCAAATACAGATATTATGAATGTTTCAAAGATGCGGAATTCACCAACAGCAATCTTTCATCATACGGGCGGAATTCAATGGCAGACAAAAGATCCAAATCTTACTGTATCATTTGCTGATGGTGTTGTTGGATATGATTTTGTAAAAACGATGAATCTTCAAATGCAATCGGGTCGCGACTTTTCAAAAGATTTCGCAACTGATTCTATTGGTTTTTTATTGAATGAAACCGCAGTTAAAAAGATTGGTGTAAAAAATATTGTTGGTCAAACTATAACATGGGGAAATCATCCCGGGAAAGTGATTGGTGTAATGAAAGATTTTCATTTTAATTCATTGCATGAAACTATTGAACCATTAATTATGAGATTGGATGAAAACTGGAATTGGGGAACAATTTTAGTGCGCATTAAAGCAGGAAAAACAAAAGATGCAATTGCAGATCTGCAGAAGCTTAGCAAAGAATTGAATCCGAAGTTTCCATTTACTTATCAGTTCTCAGATCTTGAATATGCAAAGTTGTATGCTAGTGAAAATGTAGTAAGCAAGCTTGCCAATATTTTTGCATTTCTCGCCATTTTTATTTCTTGTCTTGGTTTGTTTGGTTTAGCAACATTTACAGCGGAACAACGTACAAAAGAAATTGGTGTTCGCAAAGTATTAGGTGCGTCATCATCAAACATAGTAGCATTACTTTCTACCAATTTTTTAAATCCAATTGTACTTGCATTTTTAATTGCGTTCCCGGTTGCATGGTATGCAATGAATGACTGGTTGCAGAATTATGCATATAAAATTAATGTAAGCTGGTGGATGTTTGTAGTTGCAGGATTAGTTACAATGTGCATTGCTTTTTTAACGGTGGGCTATCAAAGTATAAAAGCTGCATTAGCAAACCCGGTAAAAAGTTTGAGAACAGAATGATGAATGTGAATTGAAAAATTTTGTAATTGTAATTATCCGATCTCTCAATTTCAATTTTTAAAATTGTGTTGCATGTTTAAAAATTATTTAAAAACAGCCTGGAGAAATTTGATGAAGAATAAATTTTATTTTATAATCAATATTTCGGGATTAACACTTGGCTTAACGGTTGGTATTTTAATTCTGTTGTGGGTGCAGGATGAATATAGCTATGATGGTTTTCATAAAAATGCTCCCAATATTATCAAGCTGGAAAATATGGTTGGCACCAATGCAAGCCGCCAGTTGTGGATATCTACTACTGCACCAATTGGTGTAATGGCAAAACAACAGATACCTGGCATCAAAGATGTTGTGCGTATTACAGAAAATTATTTTTATGCTTTATATAAGTACAACAATAAATCATTCAGTGATGAAAAAAATTTCTTTACAGATGCTTCTTTCTTTTCCGTATTTGATTTCCCTGTCATAAAAGGAAATGCATTAAATCCTTTTCCTGATAATTATTCTGTTGTAATTACAGAAGCTACAGCAAAGAAATTTTTTGGCAATGATGATGTAATAGGAAAAATAATTACTGCAGATGACAGCGTTCATTTTAAAGTAAGCGTTGTTATAAAAAATTTTCCAAAGAATTCAAGCATTCAAGGTGATATGATCTTTTCAATGGGTTTGCTTGCACAAAAAAGATATGAAGGCAATACGGACGGGAAAAACATTTTTAATGATTATGCTCAATTTGATTTCGATACTTATTTTTTATTACAACCCGGTTTTTCATTTGCTGGATTTGCAAAAAAGTTGCGCGATATACATTTAAGTGTTAAGCCGGATGATACTGATGTGGGTTACGTTTGGCTACCGCTTGAAAAGATTCATTTATATCACAGCGATGGCAGTGAAGGCGGTGCAAGCACTGTGCGCATGTTTATGATTATTGCAATTCTTATTTTAATAATTGCCTGTATTTATTATGTAAATCTTTCAACAGCACGTTCAATGTTGCGCTCAAAAGAAGTGAGCTTACGTAAGATTGTTGGTGCAGCAAGATTGCAACTGTTTCTTCAGTTCATTGTTGAAACAGTATTGCTTTTTGTTTTTGCAATTATTATTTCATTAACGCTTATTTATGCATTATTGCCTTTATTCAACCAGGTTTCAGGCAAAAAAATCATTATCAATTTTGCAGATTATCATATTTGGATCGTAATACTTTCGTCAATCATAGGAACACTTCTTATTTCCAGTATTTATCCTGCTATTTTACTGTCTTCATTCGAACCCATTAAAGCATTAAAAGGAAAAGTTTCTGCGAGCATCAGCAATGCATTGTTTAGAAAAGTGCTGGTGGTAATTCAATTTACATTTTCAATTGTATTGATAACAGGAACGATTGTTATCAGCAATCAACTTAGATATATTCAATCTAAACAATTAGGATATGATAAAGAGAATGTGTTAACAATGCCGATGATTCACATGGCACCGCATCTTGATGCTGTTCGTGCAGACTTATTAAAACAACCCGGCGTTACAAACGTTACATGGTCAAGTGGTGATATAATTGAACTTGGCGGACAAACAGGAGATAATGATTGGGATGGTAAACAAAATAGTGAAACAGTTATGTTGAGCCCGGTAAATGTTGATAAAAATTTTATTCCTTTTTTTAAAATGAAATTGATCGAGGGAAAAAATTTTGGTGGTGATATATCAGATTCGATACATTTTATTTTAAACGAAACGGCAGTAGCAGACATGCGTTTAAAAAATCCTATTGGCAAACACATCAGGCTTTGGGAAACTACAGGAACTATTACAGGCATAGTAAAAGATTTCAACTTTCAATCAGTACGTAATAAAATAAAGCCTGCTGTTTTTTATAATCATCAAAAAACATATGGACATCTTTATGTAAAAACAACAGGCAAAAATTTACCAAACGTTATTGCCGCAGCAAAAACAGAATGGAGCAGATACAATGCAGAATTTTCTTTCAATTATAATTTTTTGGATGATAAATTCAAAAGCTTATATGAAAACGAACAACGCACCGGTTTACTCTTCAACATATTTGCCGGCATCGCCATTTTTATTTCATGTTTGGGTTTATTTGGTTTAGCTGCATATACCGCTCAGGTACGCACAAAAGAGATTGGTGTAAGAAAAGTATTGGGTGCAAGTGTATCAGGCATTATTCAATTACTTGCAAAAGACTTTGTAAAGCTTGTTGTAATTGCCATTGTAATTGCAACGCCAATTGCATGGTATTTAATGAATACATGGTTACAGGATTTTGCTTATAAAATAAATCTCGGATGGAGTGTATTTGTAATTGCAGGATTAATTTCAATAATAATTGCTTTAATAGCAATCAGCTTTCAATCAATAAAAGCAGCAATAGCAAACCCGGTAAAAAGTTTGAGAACAGAATAATCTGAACCGGGATTTTGGGTAGATTAATGGATGAACAGGATTGAGTTAAAAAATAAATTACATATAAAAAAATTAAACGTACATCGTAAATCGTGAATATAAAAATCAACATAATCTTATAATCATATAAATCCAGGTTCAGACAATGTTTAAAAATTATTTTAAAACTGCATGGAGAAGTTTATGGAAGAACAAAACTTCATCTATTATAAATATTAGCGGGCTTGCTATTGGAATGGCAGTTGCCATAATGATCGGCTTATGGATACATGATGAATTATCGTTCGATCATTATCATAAAAATCATAACAGCATTGCGCAGGTAATGGATGTGCAAAATATAAATAGTGAAAAAAATGTTGATGAACTCGCATCTATTCCTATGTCAGAAGCATTACGAAATAACTATGCTTCCGATTTTAAACATGTAGCACTTGTATGGCGCAACTTCAATCATATAATAGCGAACGGAGATAAAAAACTTGTTGTATCAGGTGTGTGGACGCAGCCTGAACTTCCACAAATGCTTTCACTTAATATGATTGAAGGCAATCGCAATGCATTGAAAGATGTTTCATCTGTATTGATATCAAAATCGGTTGCAAAAGTTATGTTTGGCAATGTTGATCCGATGAATAAAATCATGAAGATGGATAATATGATGGATTTAAAAGTGGCAGGTGTTTTTGAAGATATTCCAAAAAATTCATCATTCTATAATACCAAAATAATGCTTCCGTGGGACAGGGCTGTAAATACATTTGCAGGCTGGGCCAAAGATGTACAAACAGACTGGAACACACGCTACTGGCGGCTTTACGTGCAATTGAATGACAATGTTGATATAACTGCAGTAGCTAATAAAATTAAAAATATTACAACGCAAAATAGTAAAGCAATTAATGAAACAGCGCTTCTTTATCCAATGAATAAATGGCACCTGTATAATGAATTTGAAAACGGAAAAATATCTGGTGGGCGCATTCGGTATGTATTAATGTTTGGCACTATTGGTTTATTTGTGTTGTTGCTTGCCTGCATCAACTTTATGAATTTATCAACGGCAAGAAGTGAGAAGCGTGCAAAAGAAGTAGGCATAAGAAAAACGCTTGGTTCGTTGCGCATACAATTGATACAACAATTTCTTGCAGAAGCTTTGTTGCATACATTGGCAGCGTTAATTATTGCACTTATTATCGTACAGGTATCACTTCCGTTTTTTAATAATCTTACAAACAAAGCCATTGAGCTGCCATATAATAATTTTATATTTTGGCTATCGGTTATTGGCTTTAGCCTTTTTACAGGATGCGTTGCGGGAAGTTATCCGGCGTTTTATTTATCTGCATTCAATCCATTAAAAGTTTTAAAAGGAAATTATAAAACCGGCAGCAATGCATCGTTACCGCGCAAAATATTATTATTGGTGCAATTCTCTGTTTCAATCATACTCATTATTTCAACCATTGTAGTATATACACAAATTCAGTTTGCCAAAAACCGTCCGATTGGTTATTCAAGTAGTAGATTAATTACTATTGGTATGAACACACCTGATCTTTACCAGGCATCTTATAATAACCTGCGTAATGATCTTATTGCAACTGGCGCTGTTGTAAATATGGCAAGATCATCAGTAAGTTCAACAGAAACTCCTGATGACGAAACAGATTTTGACTGGGAAGGAAAAGCACCTGGCAATGCGCCGCATTTTAAGGTGGTAAGAGCAACACATGATTATGGCAGCACTCTTAAATGGCAATTAAAAGCAGGCAGAGATTTTTCAAGAAATTTTGCAGGAGATTCTTCAGGCATTATTATGAATGAGGCTGCATTAAAACTGATTGGGTTTAAGCAACCGGTTGGTAAAACTATAAGATGGAGTGGAAGAAATTTTACAGTAATCGGAGTAGTAAAAAATTTAATTATGAAATCTCCATACCAGCCAGCAGAGCCAACCATGTTTGTATTAAATTATGACTTTTCAAATTTTATTATGGTGCGCATAAATCCTGTAATTCCTGTGCGTACTGCTTTATCAAAAATTGAAACAGTTTTTAAAAAATATAATCCAGCAAGTCCGTTTGATTACAAATTTACAGATGAAGAATATGCAAAAAAATTTTCTGATGAAGAACAAACAAGCAGTCTCGCAACCATTGCTTCCACACTTGCAATTTTCATTTCATGCATTGGCTTATTCGGGCTAACATCATTCATTGCAGAACAGCGTACAAAAGAAATTGGTATACGTAAAGTATTAGGTGCAACTGTTTTTAATCTAATAAATTTATTATCGAAGGAATTTGTGTTGCTGGTTATAACATCGTTTTTTATTGCAATACCAATCTCTTATTATTTAATGTATAACTGGCTACAGAATTATGAGTATCGCATACAATTATACTGGTGGATGTTTGCGGTTGCAGGAATAACAGTATTGTTTATTGCGCTTGCAACAATAAGTTTCCAGGCAATAAAAGCAGCAGTGGCAAACCCGGTAAAAAGCTTAAGATCGGAATAGAAATTAGCTGATAGCTATTAGCAAAAACAAGTTTATGTTTAAAAATTATTTTAAAACTGCCTTAAGAAATTTCAAAAAGAATAAACTTACAACGTTTATCAATGTGCTGGGGCTTTCTATCGGCATAAGCGCTGCGCTTATAATTTTTATGATGGTTGAATATGATTTTAGCTTTGATAAATACGAGCCAGACAATGAAAGAATTTATCGTGTTGTAACTGATGGCCAGTGGAAAAGCCAGGGCGGACCTTCACCTTTGCATGAAGCTGTTCAACATACTTTTTCCGGTTTGGAAACTATTGCGCCGCTTTTTGAATATAACGATTGGAATACAAAAGTTTCTATACCGCAAGGCAATAATAAAGCAGACCAGGTTTTTAAAAAGCAGGATAAAATTGTTTTTACAAATGGTAATTACTTCAGCATGTTTCCGCACGAGTGGTTAGCAGGAAATGCAAAATCATCTTTGCAAAATCCTTATAGTATTATATTAACCGAAAACCGTGCAAAAGAATATTTTCCGAATATTTCGCCTGATGAATTGATTGGTAAAACAGTTGTGTTAAGTGATACAGTTCGAACCACCATAACAGGCATTATAAAAGATTTAAAAGCAAACAGTGACTTTGAATACAAATCATTCATTTCTTTATCAACTATATCAACCAGTAATTTAAAACAGGTTTATAACTGGGATATGTGGAACAGCACCAACTCCAATACCCAATTATTAGTAAAGCTTGTGCGTGGCGTTAGTGAATCTAATATAAATAAACAAGTCACCGCTGTTTTTAAAGCGCACGACACAGATCCTGATGATGCTAAAAACCTTCATCGTCTGCAGCCTTTAAGTGATGTACACACTAATCTTGATTATGGTGGAAGTGTAAACAAATCAACTATTACCAATTTAATATTACTCGCAATATTTCTTTTATTACTTGGGGCTATCAACTTCATTAATCTTTCTACAGCACATGCTGCTGAAAGAGCAAAAGAGACCGGCATTCGCAAAACATTAGGTAGTAAAAAAAGTCAGCTGGTGTGGCAGTTTTTGTCAGAAACTTTTTTGCTTACATTATTTACCGCAATTATATCTGTTGCTATTACGCCATTATTATTAAAAGCATTCACCGGTTTTTTACCAAATGGTTTACAGTTTGATTATTTATTCAGCCAGCCAATAGTATGGGTTTTTCTTGTGATATTAATATTTACAGTAAGCATTGTAGCAGGTTTATATCCAGCTTTTATTCTTACCAAATTTAAGCCTGTATTAGTTTTGAAGAATAGTGTGGTTAATAGTTCCGGCACCTCGCGCAGTGCAATGCTGCGCAAAACTTTGATCGTATTTCAGTTTATAATTGCACAGGTTTTTATTATTGGAATGATGGTGGTTGACAGGCAGGTTCATTATTCTATTCAAAAAGATATGGGCTTTCGTAAAGATGCAATCATTAATTTTTATGTGCCTTTTGATTTCTATCATCCTGACAATAAAAAATTTATTTTAAAAGATGAAGTAAGCAAGATGCCTGAAGTGCAGAAAGTAAGTTTAGGCAACCAATCACCTGCATTTAGCGGTTCAATGAGCAGCAGCATATCTTTTAAAGAAAAGGGTAAAGATGTAAAAATGGATGTTGATGTAAGAAATGGTGATACAGCTTTTTTAGGTGTATATAATATTAAACTTATTGCCGGCAGAAATATAGTTACATCTGATACAGCAAATGAATTATTGATAAACGAAACGCTTGCAAAACAATTAGGTTTTACTAACCCGACTGATGCAATCAACCATTTTGTAACTTTTGGAAGTTCGCAAATGCCGGTTGTTGGTGTAATGAAAGATTTCAATCTTGCTTCCGTAAGAAGCTTCATTCGTCCGTTAATATATTATGCGCAGCCAAAATCAGGATATGTAATGCATGTTGCATTGCAACCCAATTCTGCTACATGGAACAGTGCTATAAAAAAAATAGGTGCGGCATGGAAAAATATTTATCCCGATGTTGATTTTGATTATACTTTTTTAGATAAAACTGTTGCTGATTTTTATAAAGAAGACCAGCAATTATCAACTTTGTTAACATGGTCTGCCGGCATTGCTATTTTAATAAGTTGCCTTGGTTTGTTAGGACTTGTAATTTTTATAACGAATAGTCGTGTTAAAGAAATTGGTGTAAGAAAAATATTAGGCGCTTCAGTACAACAAATCATTACGTTGTTATCAATTGATTTTGTAAAACTGCTTGCATTTGCCTTTATAATTGCTATTCCTGTTGCATGGTGGCAAACACATAGCTGGCTGGAAAATTTTGTCTATCATACTGAATTAAGCTGGTGGATATTTTTAGTAAGCGGATTAATAATGATTACAACTGCATTGCTGATTATATGTATCCGGGTAGGCAAAGCAGCAATGACTAATCCTGTAAAGAGTTTAAGAATGGAATAATAATTTGATGATTAGTCAATTTAAAATGAAACATGTTAGAAGTGAATCAGCCATAAACAAAATAGATATTAAAACTTTCTTTTTATGTTTAAAAATTATTTCAAAATTGCATGGCGTAATATTATAAAATATCGCTTTCATTCGCTGGTGAATATTGGTGGTTTGGCTGTTGGTATTGCATTTGCGTTTTTAATTGGTGCTTATGTGTGGAGCGCTTTTCAGGTAAACAGTTCGCTTAAAAATGAAAATAATCAATACATCATCCAAACAAAATATGGAACTGATCCGACTTTGTATTTAACAACATTCGGCAATCTTGCAAAAGCATTGAAAGAACAATATCCGGGTTTGGTTGCCAATTATTATCGCTGGGATGGTATTACTTCAACCGTATCAAAAGGCGATAAGCACTTTCGGGAAGGTATTCAAATTAACGACAGTACTTTATTTTCTATGTATGGTTTTCCTGTTTTATACGGCAATATCAAAACAGCATTTAATGATCCGTTTTCTGCTGTAATTACAGAAGAAGTTGCAAAGAAATATTTTGGTAAAACCAATGTTGTTGGTCAAACACTTTCAATAGAAAATTTCTCCGGCAGTAAACATGATTTTATGATTTCGGCTGTATTAAAATCAATGCCTGATAATTCTGTAACGAAAGTGAATGATGATAATATCAACGGCGTTTTATTACCTATTGCTT
>CAXSDU010000109.1:0-12032 GCA_964236165.1 uncultured Parafilimonas sp.
CGTAACAAAACTCACCCGTGAATCGCTGAAGGAATTTCCTGATTTAGGTATGAAAGAAAAAGACCGCGCAAAAAATATGTTTGTGCTTGGTTTTTTATATTGGATGTTTAACCGCAGTTTAGACAACACCATCAGGTTTTTAAAAGAAAAGTTTAGTAAGAAAGAATTAATATATAACAGCAACGCAAAAGTTTTACAGGCAGGTTATAATTATGGTGATACAACGGAAACTTTTACAACGCGCTATAAAGTTGAAGCTGCAAAATTGCGCAGTGGTTCTTATAGAAGTATTATGGGCAACCAGGCTTTATCGTATGGATTGATAGCAGCCGGTAAAAAAAGCGGCTTGCAATTATATCTTGGTAGTTACCCTATTACACCGGCATCAGATATTTTGCATGAATTAAGCAGGCATAAAGCATTTGGTGTAAAAACTTTCCAGGCAGAAGATGAAATTGCTGCAATTACTTCAGCTATTGGCGCGAGCTATGGCGGAAGTCTTGGCATAACAACAACTTCTGGTCCCGGTATGGCATTAAAAGCAGAAGCAATGGGTTTGGCGGTGATGCTTGAAATACCTTTAATTATTATTAATGTGCAGCGTGGCGGACCATCAACAGGCTTACCAACAAAAACAGAACAAAGCGATTTACTGCAGGCATATTACGGAAGAAATGGCGAATGTCCGATGCCGGTAATTGCAGCGCGCACACCAAGCGATTGTTTTGATGCAGTGTTTGAAGCGGTGCGCATTTCAATAGAACATATGACGCCCGTTATATTTTTAAGTGATGGATATATTGCAAATGGCGCAGAGCCCTGGCGCTTTCCAAAAACAGAAGACCTGCCTGAAATAAAAGTAAATTTTAAAAAGGGTCTGGATGATGATGAAGAAACATTCATGCCATATAAACGCGACGATAAATTGGTTCGCCCATGGGCTATTCCGGGTGTTGCAGGTTTGGAACATCGCATTGGCGGACTGGAAAAACAAAACATAACAGGCAATGTAAATTATGAGCCGGAAAACCACCAGCTTATGATAAATATCCGCGAACAAAAAGTAGAAAATATTGCTGATTATATTCCTTTACAAACATTAGATAGCGGACCGGAGAACGGAAAAATATTAATGCTTGGATGGGGGAGTACCTATGGTGCAATAAAAAGTGCAGCACTACAATTACAAAGTGAAGGTTATGCTGTAAGTCATGCACATTTGCGTTACGTGCGCCCGTTTCCAAAAAATCTTGGAGATATTTTAAACAATTTTGAAATGATCATTATACCCGAAATAAATAATGGTCAGCTTATAAAAATTATTCGCGATAAATATTTAGTGAATGCAAAAGGCTACAATAAAGTAATGGGTATTCCTATTACAAAAACAGAATTGGTTGATGCAGTGAAAAAATATTTATAAAGCAGTCATCACTTTATCATTTCACACCAAACGCATATACTGTAGTTGATTGATATTTTTCTCCCGGTTTTAATTTGGATGATGGGAAATTTGGTTGATTAGGCGAATCAGGATAGTGTTGTGTTTCCATACAAAACGCATTTCTGTAATCATCTTTTTTATTGCCTTTTATTGTATGACTGCCATCCATAAAATTACCTGTATAAAATTGCAAACCCGGTTGTAGAGTATAAACATCCATTACAATGCCTGATTGATTTCCCACAACTTCAGCAGCCTTTGAATTTATGTTTCCGTTTGTATTCAAGACAAAATTATGATCGTAACCATGACCGAATTTTACCTGCTGATCAGATGAATCATTTATGCGCGTTCCGATAGCATATGGCATTGTAAAATCAAGTTGTGTTCCTTTTACTGATTGCAGTTTTCCGGTTGGTATAAGCGTAGAATCTACTGGCGTAAACTTATCTGCATTTATCATTACTGTATGATCTAAAATTGTTCCGCTGCCTTGCCCATTTAAATTAAAATAAGTATGATTGGTAAGGTTTAAAACAGTTGACTTATCTGTTGTTGCTTCATAAGCTATTTTAAGTTTATCATTACTCAAAACCGTATAAGTAACTTTTGAAGTTAAATTACCGGGATAACCTTCTTCACCATTTTTTGAAATATACGTTAGCACTACAGTTGAATCATTTTGTTGCTGCGCATCCCACACTTCGCGTGAAAAACCTTTTTTACCACCATGTAAATGATTTGCACCATTGTTTGTTGCCAATTTATATTGCTTTCCATCTAAAGTAAATTTTCCTTTTGCAATGCGATTTCCATATCTGCCTACAACTGCGCCAAAATAAGTATCGCTTCCTTGTGCGTAGGGTTTCACAGCATCGTATCCAACTGCTACATCAGTTGGATTGCCATTTTTATCAGGTACAATTATACTTACTACTCTTGCACCATAATTTGTTATTGAAACCTGCATGTTCCCATTTTTTAAAACATATAAGTTGGTTTGTTTCCCATCAATTGTAGTTTGAAAATTTTTGGCTGAAGGAATTATCTGCGTGCTTGCAGTCGAATCTGTTTTTGTACTATCAGTATTATTATCCATTCCCGAATTGTTATTGCAGGCTGCGCATGCAAGTATTATAGTTGAAAGAATAGCGAACTTAAAATCTTTATTCATAATTATTTTTTTCCTGTTAATGATTTAATGAATTCCGTTTCTTTTGCATCGTAAGGCGTTCCATCTTTTCTAAAGATATCATGAAACCAAACTTTCGGTTCTTCCCCATTTGGCATTGGTGTATCCCAAGCATAAATTGTATTTGTTTTGCCCGATACCAATCCCCAGTTTATTGCCGCAATTTTATTTACTTTCAACATGGGCATAATAGTAAAAAAATTACTGTTGCGTGTTCTTGCCATATACTCCGTGCAAATAAGTGGTCTGTCATATTTTTTTAAAGAATCAATTGTTTGCCTGTGCACATTAACCGGATTATAATCATGATAAGTAATCACATCTGAATTGGCTAACTGGTAAGCATTAAAATCTGGTAAATCCTTAGTCCACACAGCAGCAGATAAAGGCTGAGAAGGATTTATTTCTCTTGCCCATTTAAAAACATCTTTCAGTAAAGGCATGCTTTTATCACCATAACCACCATTGCCGGGCTCATTGTATAAATCCCACAAAAAAATTCTTTTATCATTCCGAAAAGTATTCAACACATCTTTTACATACGCTTCAAGCACATTAATAACTGCGGAACTATCGTACAATAGTTGTCCCGGATCTTTTACCCAGCCTGAATTATGAACACCAGTTTTAGGCGCAGGTTGTGAGCCTTTATGATAAACCGGGTTCCAGCAATCATCAAAAAAAACAAAAATGGTTTTTATGCCATGTCTATCTGCAATAGATAAATATTCAGTCATCCTGTTTTTAAAACCTGCGGAATCTATTTGCCATGCAAGATGATGCAGGTATACGCGCATAAGATTCATACCAATTGATTCAGCATAACCAAGCTCACGGTTAATAGTTGCTGTATCAAATGTTTCAGCCTGCCACATTTCAAGCTGATTAATTGCAGTACTTGGAATAAAATCGCAGCCGCGCATCCAGCCGTATTGCTTATACCATTCATTTGCATGTTGCTTCGTCCACACAGTGCGCGTTGTTTGCGCAGAAAGATTTGCTGTAATTAAAATAAAAAGTAAAATAATGCTAATGTGTAATTTCTTCATACTTGTTTTTATCAATCGCTATAAAATATTTTATGCTGATGTGATTATAATTTATGTTTTACAATCTGTTCAAAGTTGAGGATTTCATTTTTATTTTATGAAGAATTATAAAATAAGTATATGAAAAATTTATTTGCTGATTGAATGCAAAAAATTTACTGTATAGTAATATTTCAATAATTACCGAAACCACGGTTTAAATTTAATCAGTACGCAAACTTTTTACCGGATTCATTAATGCAACTTTTATAGAATGATACCCAATTGTAAATAACGAAATTAATGCAGTAACAATTGCCGTTATGGCAAAAACATATAACTGTATTGGAATGCGAAAAGCAAAATTTTCCAACCATTGGTTGCCCGCCCACCATGCAAGTGGTATTGCAATCAAAATAGCTATGCCAATGAGCTGTAAAAAATTCTTTGCTATAAGTAATGTAATGCTGCTGATGTTTGCACCTAATATTCTTCTTATACCAATTTCTTTTGTGCGTTGAATAGTTGTGAACGCTGCGAGACCGAATAATCCAAGACATGCCAATATAATGGCGAGTGCTGCTGCAATAGAAAATAATAATGAAGTTCGCTGCTCAGACAAATAAAGTTTGTTATAATCATCATCAAGAAAATTATAAGTAAAGGGTCTGTCGGGAATACGTTGTTTCCACGTTGCTTCAATATTAGCTAATGTTAGTTGCATATTATTTCCGCCAACACGTATTATTAAATTGCGGGAAAAATCGCGACCTAAAAAAATAACAAGCGGACCAATAGGTTCATGAAGACTGTTGAAATTAAAATCTTTTACAACGCCTACAACCGGACCTGTTACGCTTCTTTCAATCGTTTTGTTGATTGATTGTTTCGGCGACCAGCCGATTTTTTTTGCCAGTGTTTCATTTATAATATAAGGCACATGAAAATTCGCGTTATTGTTGGCAGTACCCATCAACGCAAAATCTGATTCCTGAAAATCACGTCCTGAGAGCAATTGCATTTTCAATGTTTTTATAAAATCAAGATCAACAGGCATTGCATTTAATGATATATCATGCTTCCCTTTTTCATCAGTCGTTGTAATGCCGTCTCCCCATCCAACATATTCAGGCGTGTCATAAGAAGCCGTTATGCCTTCTACTCCCGGCACCTGCTCAAAGGCAGATTTTATCTGTTGAAAATTGTTGAGCATATTGCCACCAACCGGCAGCACAAGCAAATGTTCTTTATCATAACCAAGATTTTTTGTTTGTATGTAATGCATTTGCTGCAGAATAATAATAGTATAAATAATAAGAAAAACAGAAATGCTAAATTGCATTACAATTAAAATTTTTCGCAATAAATTATTACTGCCGGTAAATCTGAATCCTTTTTTAAGTACACCCATAACTTGTGTACCCGATAAAATAAGTGCAGGATAAAGTCCCGCAAAAAAACTTACGAGCAATGTGCAAACGATTAATGCAATTATAGGTAATGGCTGCACTAATACACTTACTGTAAATTGCCTGCCAGTAATATTGTTGAAATATGGAATAAGAAATATGCTTAATAAAAATGCGATTATTGCTGCAATAAAAGTTATTGAAAAAGATTCGCCCATAAATTGCAAAAACACTTGCTTTTTTGATGCGCCTAAAACTTTGCGCATACCTATTTCGCCGGTGCGCCCTGCTGATTGTGCTGTTGCGAGGTTTGTATAATTGGCGCATGCAATTATTAATATCAGCAATGCAATTAAAGCAAACATATAAATGTATTTAATGCTGCCATTGGGTTCAAAACCTGCAAGCGAAGAATATAAATGCACTTTTAAAAGCGGCTCAAAATGATAGGTTAGATAATCATTGCCTTGCAATCCGGCATCTGTTTTTATTGCCGGCGTTTTCATATAATTAGTAACCTGTTGTTGAAATAACGGAATATCTTTTTCATCGCGCAGCAAAAAATAAGTTATCCAGTTTGCTGTCCACCAGGTTTCATCTTTCACACCATTACCAAGATTTAAAAATTGTGTGGCAAAGTCAAATTTAATCTGTGAGTTCTGCGGCACATCTTCGCATATAGCTGATACACGCAAATCTTTTCCGCCAGATGTAAGTGTTTTGTTTAACGCATCTTCATCACCAAAATATTTTCTTGCCATACTTTGCGTAATAACAATTTTATCAGGCGCATTCAATGCAGTTGCCGCATCGCCTTCAACAATATGAAAAGAAAATATTTTAAAGAAAGATGGATCAGCATATAAAATGCGTGGCTCATCAAACATTTTATCACCACTCTTTACTACGTTATGATTTATAAATGTGCGCGCATATTCTTCAACTAAAGGAAACGTGCGTTTAAACTGCGGGCCAACTTTTGTACCTGTTTGTGCAGTGGTACTTACTGTTCCTGCCTGTGCATATTCCATGGTTGTACGCACAATACGTTTAGCGTTCGTATTAAATTTATCGTAACTCAGTTCGTGAATTATATATATACCAATAAGCAGGCAGGCAGATAGCCCTATTGTTAAGCCAAAAACATTTATGGCGCCATACAATTTATTTTTACGCAGGTTGCGAAATGTAGTTTTAAAATAATTTTTAAACATATTTCAAGTTTAAAGTTCTATAATAAAAAAATTAAAGATCAGGAGCGTTCAGCGCTCCTTTGTTCACAGATCTTTGTTGTTTTTCTGATAATTCATAATCAAAAGGCAGCATTGTTGCAATCCTTTGCCACCAGGCCCAAAAACCTTCATATAATAAATCCTGAACATTATAATAAGCGCCGTCGGCAGAAATAATAACAGGTGTACTTAAAGGTAAACTCATTACAGAATAAATAGAATCTTTTGCGCCAGGATTTGCCTGGTGATATTCCGGCGGCGGTTTTTGAAAAGGATAAATTATAAGCAGATAGTCTGAAAAAATTAATCCTTTTACTGCATCTTTTCCTGTGTAAACAATACTATCTGCAGATAATGGCGTGTAATTAATAATATCTATTGAATCATGTTCTGCCATCACCTTCTTATAATAGAAATGATCTGCTGCTGATAGCGTTGTTTCATACTTATATCTTTTCACATCTTTTGAATGTGATGTATAATAAAGTTTTTCCTGCGCCTCCAGCTTTTGTTTATCTATATTAGGAACATTTCTTTTCAGGCGCAAAACATCATAACCTTTTTCAATAAGTTTATTTGCAAATAATGCACGCATAAAACGCATGATAGAAATTTCATAAACATCTTCTCTTTCTTTTTGCCATCGCTCCTGGTTATGTACACTGCCTTTCATTTCAGTAAATAAAGGATAACCAGTGAATGATAAATATTTTGAATCATAGTTATAAATAAAATTTTCTAACTGATATTTTATGATATAACCTAACGCTTTATTTTCAATTATAAGCGGCTCATCAGAAAATGCAATAAGCTGATTCTTTTTTTGCGAAAAATAAAACTTTACTGCACTTGTATTTTTCAGTTCACATTTTCTTGCTTCTTTTGATGTACCTATAAAATTTTCAAGGAAAAATTTTCCATATTTTGTCCAACCGTCTTTATCATAACTTTTTACAATTACATCTTTAAGCTGATGGGTTTTTTGTTTTAATGAAACTGTAAGGGAATTAATATTATTATTTACCAGTATCATTTTTGTATAAGTATTATAACCAACACTTGAAACTACAAGTGTATAAGTGCCCTGTTTTAATAAATTGAGTTTAAAATTTCCTTTTTTATCAGTAACCGTTCCAAAAGAAGTATTCGTTAAAAAAACAGAAGCACCATCAACAGGTTTGTTTGTTGAATCATCGTACACAATTCCTTTAATTTCTATTTGTGCGTAAATGCAATAATTTATAAAAACAAAACAAAAGCACAACAATAATCTTTTACTATACATATTTCAAATGTATAGTAAAGAAAAAAAGGTTGTGGCTGTTTATTAAATATTCTATTCTGTCCTAAGCGATTTTACAGGGTTTGCCAATGCTGCTTTGATTGCCTGGAAAGCAACTGTAATTAATGCAATCAATAATGCTGCTATTGCTGCCACTGCAAAAATCCACCATTGTATGCCGACGCGGTAAGCAAAATCCTGCAACCATTTATACATTGCATACCACGCAACAGGAAAAGCAATAATGGCGGCAATGAATACAAGTTTTAAAAAATCTTTTGAAAGTAAAGCAACAATTGTACTTACGTTAGCGCCCAATACTTTTCGCACACCAATTTCTTTAACGCGTTGTGAAATGGCAAATGCAGATAAGCCAAATAAACCAAGACATGCAATAAAAATTGCAATAAATGCAAACACTGTAAAAATGGTTCCCTGCCTTTGTTCCGATTCATATAATTTGGTAAACTTTTCAGCGAGGAATGTATATTGATAAGGTAGCTCCGGAAGATATTTTTGCCATGTATTTTTTATTGTTTCCAACGCGGAAGACATATTGCCCGATACTTTTATTGAGATATAATTATAAGAACTTTGATTACGCGATGTTGCAGGCATTACAAAAATAAGTGGCGCTATTTTTTGATGCAGCGATTCAAAATGAAAATCTTTCATCACACCTATAATGTGTCCGTTAACACCGCCATACTGAAAATTTTTACCAACAGCATCTTCTGTATATTTCCAACCAATAGCTTTTACTGCAGCTTCATTAATAATAAAACTTGAAGTATCAGTTCCATAATCACGCGAAAAATTTCTGCCTGCCGCAATACCTATTTCATACGTTGGAATAAAATCATAATCTGTTGCAACATCTCTTATGTCAGCTTTTACTGGCACCATAGAATCTGAGCCAGGTGCAGAAGCGCCTTGTCCATCTAATAATCTTCCCGTAGGTATTCTTGATGAACGCCCAACTTGTTTAATATTTGAGTTTTGAAATAAAGTATTGCGAAAAGATTCATACTGCTTAGTAAGTGAATTATCATACGGCAGAGTAAGAATATGTTCTTTATCATAACCCAGTGAAGCTTTTTGCATGTATTTCAATTGCTGAAAAACAATCATTGTGGTAATAATGAGAATGATGGAAATAGCGAACTGCGTTACAACAAGTATTTTACGAAAACTTATATTTTTTCCTTGTACTTTAAATAAACCTTTTAATGTTTTTACAGGTTTGAAAGATGACATGAATAATGCAGGATATAAACCTGAAATTGTACCTATAATAAACGGAGATAAAAATAGCGGAATTAGTATTTGCCATTTCATTAAAATTTGCAGAGAAAGATCTTGTTGTGAAAGTTTATTAAGCCAGGGCAATGAAAAATATAATAATAAAAATGCAATAAGTGTGGCTGCCCATGTAACTAAAACAGATTCGCTGAGAAACTGCGCCACCAATTCTTTTTTAGTTGCACCAACCACTTTTCGTATACCAATTTCTCTTGCGCGTAATGCAGAACGTGCCGTAGAAAGATTCATATAATTAATACATGCGATCAATAAAATAAATAAAGCGATAGCTGAAAAAATATATACACGGTTTATATCGCCGTTGGGTTCTGCTTCATAATCTGTATGTGAATAAAGATGTATGTCGGTTAATTTTTGAAGATCAAGTTTTGTTTGCGTTGATGGCTTCATTGCACCATACTGACCCACCATGTGTTTATCAAGAAAAGCAGGAAAGCGCGATTCCATCCTTGCAATATTATAATACTTCGGAAGCTTGATGTACGTAAAAAATGAATTGTTGCCCCAGTTGGTACGCAAATTTTGTTCGCCATATACTGCAGAATCTTTAAGTGTATTGAAAGATATCAGCATGCCTGGATGCATGTGCGCATTAGATGGAAACGGTTTAAAAATACCCGTAACTTTTACATCAAACTGGTTATCTGCCCGCAACACTTTATTTATCGGATCTTCATTGCCAAAATATTTTTTTGCTTCTTCCTGTGTCATCATTATAGAAAAAGGTTCCTGTAATGCGGTCTTTGGATTTCCTTTCAGCACATCAACTGTAAAAACATCAAATAAATTTTCATCAGCAAAATAAGCGGTCTGCTCATTTAAAAGTTTGTCTTTATAACGTAGCGCAGTATTACTAACACTTAGTAAGCTCGTCATTTTTTCTATCTCAGGAAAATCGGTTGGCAGGTAATAACCAAAAGGCGGAGCAACAGAGCTTAGTTTTAACGATACATCTCCATTTCCATTATAAAAAGTTCTTGTTATGCGATAAACCTGGTCAGCGTTTTTATTATACTTATCATAACTTAATTCGTTAAGAATATAAGTAAGAATAAGCAGGCAACAAGTTAAGCCAACCGTTAAGCCAAAAAGGTTGATGAAAGAAATAAATTTATACTTCATCAAATTGCGCCATGCAAGCTTGAAATAATTTTTAAGCATAAAAAATATTTTATGATATGCAGCACACGATTATGCTTGCAATTATATAATTATTTAGTTATGCCAAGGTGTGAATGCTTTGCAGATAAAGCCCTTAACGGCATTAATTATTATAAAGTGTTCGAAAACGTACAGTTCTTGTGCGCAGCCGCACATTAAAATATATAATAAAACCAGTCAAATTATTAAAACGCGTTACTCCGTTCTTAGCGATTTTACAGGGTTTGTTATTGCTGCTTTTATTGTTTGCAGGCATATCAATATGCCCGTTATCAATCCTAAACAAATAATAGTAATTATAAATGGTGATGTTGAGATATGAATTCTATATGCATAACTATTTAACCAGCCCTGCATAAGTATATATGCTAACGGGCAAGCCACCGCACTGCCAATTAATATCACCCAAAAAAATTCTTTCATAAATAATGTGATGATGCCTGCAACAGATGCGCCCAATACTTTTCGTATACCAATTTCTTTAGTGCGTTTTTGTATGCTTAATGAAATCAACCCGAGCACACCAAGCAATACAATAACTAATGATAATACAGTTGAAGTATAAGCTGCTTGCTTTAATTGTAATTCAGTACTGTAAATTTTTTGAAGTGTTTCATCCATAAATTGATATTCAAATGGAGCACCGGGCATTAATGCATTCCATTTTTTTTGCAATGCCGAAACTTCTGCAGCAACATTGCTTGGCTTTAACCTGATTGTAAGATAACGGTAGAATGGATTTAGTTTCACATTCACAAAAGCCATTACAGGAATGCTGCCCTGCATGCTCCATAAATGAAAATCTTTTACTACGCCTGAAATTGTAAGGATGGTATTGCCATAGCCTTGCAATTTTATTTGCTGGTTAATAGCGTCATGCGCATTCTTCCAGCCAAATGTTTTTGCAAAAGTTTCGTTGATAACAATTTTTGAAGAATCATACGCTTCATTATTATTAAAAAAACTACCGGCTGCCATTGGTACTTTATAAGTAGCCGCATAGTGTTCATCAACAGTAAAAAGTTCTGTATACGTTGCTGCAGTTGAGTCTTGGCCTGGTTTATAAGCTGCGCCATTTCCATTATTGCCATTTGGTATTTCCCATGATAATGCAGCATTACTTACCTGCGGCAGCGTGGTAAGTTCATTGCGAATAATTTCCATGTGCGCAACACCTTGTGCGCTCCAGTCTCTCGGCACTTGTGCAGACAAAAGATATTCTTTATCATAACCTACATCTTTACTAAAAAAATAACTAACCTGTTTTGAAATAATCATACTGCCAATTAATACAACTGCTGCAATACAAAACTGGAAAGCCACTAATGATTTGCGCAACAAAATATTTTCTTTAACTGATGTGAGTTTACCTTTTATTGCTTCAGCAGATTTTAAAGATGATAAAACCAATGCAGGATAAATACCGGCGAGCAAACCAATCACAAGCGTTAATAATACCGGGACAAAATATATGTGCAAAGGAAAGCTGAATAGTGTTGGAATTTCTTTTCCTAACACATTGCTTAAATATGGACGCATCAGTACATACATAATAAGCGCTGCAATTGTTGAAAAGTAAACAAGCAATACAGATTCTGTTAAGAACTGTAACACCAATTGTTTTTTCATTCCGCCAAGCACTTTGCGCACACCAATTTCTTTCATGCGTGAAGATGCCTTGCTGATAGAAATATTAATAAAGTTGATAACAGCCATTAATAAAATAAATGCTGCGATGCATGAAAGTGTGTACAACATTTTTTCAACAAGATTATTATTAGCTTCAAAATAATAATCGTTTAATGATACAAGTAATGTGTGCGTTTGCTTAAAATCAATTGAAGTATTTTGATGCAGAAGATGCCGCATTGGTTCATCAAGCTGATTTTGTTTAATGCCTTTCTGTAATTCAACATAACTAACAATACCTGAATTGATCCAGCTATCTATTTGCCTGTTAA
>CAXSDU010000110.1:0-11610 GCA_964236165.1 uncultured Parafilimonas sp.
CAGCGCCAAAAGTTTTGCCGATGAAAACATCTTCTCCATATGTTTCAGGAAAGCGCGACCATAATTCCTGGCGCCCGCAATCGAGCACCGGCGCAAAGTTCCAGCGTACGCCGCTTGCGCGCAATTCCATTGCCGTAATTTTTGCAGCTTTTGCAGCAAGCGCTGTATCACGTGTTGCAGCTATAGCAATGCTTTGTGGAAATAATGTTGAATTGAGTGTATAGGTTTGTCCATGTATTCCATCTAAACCGTAAACAATCGGAATTTTTAATCTTGTTTTTTTTGCTTCATCCTGCATTTGTGTAATAACAGAATCCCAATTGCCAACCGTTAATGCATGCCCGGTTACATTTAATATAGAACCTACTTTATAATCAATAATTGCTTTTCTTAATTTTGCAGTATCTAATATTCCATCTTTATCTGTGGCAACAACGCCAAGTGTAACTTGTGTCATCTGTCCAACTTTTTCTTCAAGCGTCATTTTTTTTATTAAAGCATCTGCTTTTTGTTCATCTGTTTGCGCAAAAGAAAAAAATATTATAAACAATGCAGTAATTGTAATGGCAAGCTTTTTCATCTGTATGTGTTTGATTTTATAGTCAAAGGAAATTTGTCGTAAAAATTTATTGCTTTGTATAAGCTGCGTATAAAATTTTATAACTTATTTCATTCAGAAATTTTTTTGTGCGAATGAAGATAATGTATCTGTGAAATAAATTTTATTGCAGAAAAGTGTATGTAATTAAAGTATAGGAGTTGGTTAAAAAACAACAGACTTATAAATTGGATTTTTAAGAATTTATAAATAGTTGTTACCAATAATAAAGGAAAAGCGATTAATGCAATAATAAGAAAATAAAAAATTAATAAGACTGTTGATACTTCTTATTAATACAGTAAATAGTATGAATTTAAATAAGCAGAAATAAACCGTAAAACATTGAACGCGTTTTTGGGGGGTTTTAAATGTGAGCCATTTCATTTATTTGGAATGGCTTATTTTTTTAAGCACAACTTGAAACTTTTAAGCGTATGATTGATAACTATCATAAACCAAATACACCACTGTTTATTAACTGAAGTGTTTGTTTTTTATATTCTGACGGAATTAATAAAGATATATTGTGACGGCTGCCGCCATAACTAACCATGCGCACAGGAATCTGACTTATTGAAATAAAAATCTTTTTTAAAACTTCAGATGAATCTGCTATTTCGTTACCTACAATTGAAACGATGGTTTGATCTGCATCTGTTTCCACGCTGCCGAGCGGTTCAAGCTCTCTCATTATTTGCTGAAGATGTGTGCTGTCGTCAATTGTAACAGATACGGCAACTTCAGATGTGGTGATCATATCAATGGCAGTTTTATATTTTTCAAAAACTTCGAATATTTTTCTTAAAAAACCATACGCCAGCAACATGCGGCTGCTTTTTATTTTTATTGCGATAATACCATCTTTTGCGGCAACAGCTTTTGCGCCGCTATTTTTTACAGTTTGTTGAATAGTTGTACCTGCAGCATCTGGCTGCATTGTGTTAAGCAGCTTAACAGGGATTTTATACATTTGCGCCGGCCATATACAAGCCGGATGTAAAATTTTTGCACCGAAATAAGCCAGCTCAGCAGCTTCATCAAAGCTTAATGTTTCAACCGGTATTGTTGTATTAACTACACGCGGATCGTTATTGTGCATACCGTTGATGTCTGTCCAAATTTCGCAAACGGACGCACTAACCGCAGCCGCAATTAACGAAGCAGTGTAATCACTTCCGCCACGTTTTAAATTATCAACTTCACCTTTTACATTACGGCAAATATATCCTTGCGTAATAAATAATTTTTTCTCTTCATGCTTATGCAATAACTGGCTGAGTTTAACTTTTATGCTGCCGATTTGCGGTTCACCATTGTCATCAATGCTCATAAATTCAAGCGCAGGCAATAATATATGTTCAACATTTTTTTCTTCAAGAAAAATGCAAAACAGTTTAGTACTTAGTAATTCGCCTTGTGCAAGAATATCTTTATTTAAAGCTTCGCTGAAGGAAATTTTTAAAATAATATTTAAAAATTCAAAATGCTCTGCAATAATAGCGTTGGCTTTTTTTCTAAATAAATCCTGCTGAACAAGATTATTTACAAAAGCGCCGTAATGTTGTTCCAGATCATCAATTTTACTTTTGGCTTCATCTCTGTATCCATCACTAATACAATTACTGATATTTACAAGCGCATTAGTTGTGCCGCTTAAAGCACTTAGCACAATAATCTTATCATCTTCACCGGCTGATATTAATTCAAGCACCTGGTTCATGCGTTGCGGTGTACCTACGCTGGTGCCGCCAAACTTCATTACTTTCATTTCAGAATTTTAAAAGTGCGCAAAAATAAGTGCGAATTGTTTACAGAATTTTATTTTGAATTTGTTCGTAGCCTTCATCAATAAATAAATTATTTCCATCGGCTGCTACAGTGGCAAGTTCATCACAGCGATTATTATATATATTTTCTGCATGACCTTTCACCCAAAAAAATTTTATTGAATAGTTTTTGGCAAGATGATAATATTCTAACCACAGATCTTTATTTTTTTTCCCACCTTTAAAATCTGTTCTTACCCAGCCATCAAGCCATCTTTTTTCTACTGAATTAAATACATATTGACTGTCAGTATAAATATGAATAGAAATATTTTTTTTAGTGATTGATTTGAGTGCGGCAATAACTGCCATTAATTCCATCCTGTTGTTGGTAGTTAAACGATAGCCGCCTGACAACTCTTTTTTTACATCACCCCAAATTAAAAGAGCACCATAACCACCGTTGCCGGGATTGCCCCGCGCCGCACCATCGGTGTAAACTATCAATTGCTTTTTGCTTTCCATTCATTAAACTATATACTCGCCTTTCATATAAGTTACAGCGTTGCCACTCATTAATACTCTTTCATTTTTTAATTCACAATCCAGAAATCCTTTTCTTTTGGAAAGCTGGGTTGCGGTAAGATTGTTTTTACCAAACTCTTTTGCCCAATAAGGAACCATGATCGTATGCGCGGAACCGGTAACCGGATCTTCGTTAACGCCACTTTGCGGATAAAAGCAACGTGATACAAAATCTGTATCGTTGCCTTTTGCAGTTGTAATTACGCCACGGGCTTTTATTTTGGCTAATAGAGTAAAATCCGGTTTAAGATTTTCTATACTTTTTTGTGAAGAAAATAAAACCATGTAATCAAAAGAAGTTTTAAAAACAGGCGCCTCGGTAATTCCTAATCCTTCAAACAAACCTTCCGGAATTACTGAAACTATTTCAGGCGGATTTGCCGGGAAATTTAAAGTATAAGTATTATGATCTTTTCGCGAAACTTTAAGCATGCCACTTTGCGACTCGAACCATACTTCTTCTTTTAAATGATTTAGTTCGGTATAAAAAATATGCGCACTTGCCAAAGTTGCGTGGCCGCAAAGCTTTACTTCAACGGATGGCGTAAACCAGCGTATGTGATAATGATTATCTTCTTCAATTATAAAAGCGGTTTCAGATAAATTATTTTCGGCTGCTAAATTTTGCATCATTTTATCTGGCAACCATTCCTCCAACGGGCAAACTGCAGCCGGGTTTCCGCCAAATAATTTATCAGTAAAAGCATCAACAATATAAACAGGTAGTTTCATAATTTAGTTTCAATATAAAGAGCGCAAAAATAGTATTGAATAAACGGTAAATGCTAACAAATAGTTAATGAATATTTTTTTTTTAAAACAGATTAAACCGCAATAAAAATGTTTCGTCTGTTTATCACAACAAGCGATTAATAACTAAAAATAATTTTGAACTTTTGCAGCAGGGTTAAATCAGGGTGGTCAGCGGGATGCGGCCACCCTTCTTTTATTCAGTCGTAACAAATCCAAAATAAACAATTCTACTTGGATTCTTTTAAATTAAATCTCAAATAGCTAATTATATTTTCTTCGTTTAATATTTCTTTTCATTTCCAATTCATCTATTAAAGCTTCTGGTGTTGGGTTGCCCGTAATAGCCGTAGCAGCAAAATATAAAATGAAAGGAATAATTACAGACGCAAGTATTTCATCCCATTGAAGCCAGTAACCCCACCATTTATATACGGCAGCTTTTGCCGGGTTTGATGTATCGTAAATAATGGTAACAAATTCGTTCTCGTTTAATTTGCGCAAAGGATAAGAAGCGTTTGCAATGAATGTTTTTTTATCAACTGTAAAAAAAACTTTTGCACTGTTTTTTATATAATGAATATTACCCGTTGTAAATTCCCCATCTAAATAATCTGGCTGACGGCTAAAAAATATATAGAGTAGAAAACAGATGACATAGAATGGAAGAATTGTTTTGAACATTCTGCAGATTAAGGAGCAAAAGTAATCGTATAATGTAATGTGATGATTCTATCGCACTATCATTAGGATTAGCTTAAGATGTATGAATTAAAGGTTCATTTTAAGATAATTTATAATTCGGATCAGCATAATATCTTCATTCAAAAAATCAGAGATTAAAAAGTATATTGTTTTGATCATATTTTTTTTTATAGTGATCGTTGGTTCGGCGCAGGATAGTTTGCAAAAGCAGTCAATGAATTTAAATTCGTTGGAAAAATTAAAATTATTAAACCTGTTGCTTTCTTTATTAAAAGGAATTAATATTTCGCAATAAAACTTAAATATTGTTGACAGCTTTTAATTCGCTGCAAATTCTTTCAACAGTATTTTTTAAAGGTGTGTAGTTGAATGAAGATAATACTTCTAATAATTTCTTATTATCAAAATAAACTTTTGCCAAAGCTGTACTTGCAGTTTCTTTTGTAATAAAAGGCGCTTCACCTGTAAATAAACTTTTTACTGCTGCTGCACGCCAAACAACAGATGCTAAAAAAGGCGTAACTTCTTTATGCGGTGGTTTTTTATGAAACGATTGTGCAACCATATTGAACAAATCTTTGTACGAAATATTTTCAGCGTTGATGATAAAACGCTCTTCAGATATATCGCTGTTCATTAATCCGATCATTGCTTCAACAACATCTTCTACATCTACAAAACCTGTTATGCCGTTTGAGTAATAAGGAAATTCTTTATAAACTGTTTTAAAAATTTCAGAGGAACCATTATTCCAATCTCCTGCGCCAAGAATAATCGATGGGTTAATTATAACCGCATTCAACCCTTCTGAAATACCGCGCCATACTTCCATTTCGCCAAGATATTTGCTTTCGCCGTATACACTGTTGCTATTTTCTTCACTCCATTGCATCTTTTCGTTTATCGTCGCATCTTTTTGCAACTTGCCTAATGCAGCAACAGAACTTACATGCAACAATTTTTTTACGCTTGTGTTTAAACAGGCATTTACAATATTTGCTGTGCCTTCAACATTGGTTTTAAAAAGTTCTTTTTTTGCTTTTGGATTGAAAGATACTTTCCCTGCACAATGATATACTTCATCAACATCCTGCAAAATTTCTTCGAGCAAAATCATATCGAATAAATCACCTTGTATCCATTCAATATTTTCAACATGAAAAGGAATTGTGCTTCGGTATAAAGCTTTAACTTTTACATTTTGCTGTGAAAGCTTTTTAAGTAAATGAGAACCGAGTAAACCAGTTGCACCGGTTATGAAAATACTTTTATCCGAAATTGATAAATACTCTTTTTGATTTTGTGTCATGCAGCTTTTAATTCCTAAGAATGCGATTCAATATTTATAAAAACCTTTTCCCGTTTTTTTACCAAGCTCATTTGCGTCTACTTTATTTTTTTGTATTAATGATGGTCTTAAACGTTCGGGTTTTTTCAATGCTTCCCAAACAATATTACTTACCGAAAAGTTTACATCAAGTCCAATTAAATCCATCAATTTAAAAGGTCCCATTTTAAAACCTGTTGCTTCCATAACGGCATCAATAGTTTTAAAATCTGTAACGTTTTCTTCAACCAATTGCATTGCTTCCAAATAATAATGTCTTGCAACACGATTTACTATAAAGCCCGGCGCATCATTACAAATAACAGGTGTTTTACCAAACTGTTTTGAAAGATTAACCAACATTTCAATTATATCATCTGTAGTTTTTTCTGCGCGAATTATTTCTACCAGTTTCATAATTGGAGCAGGATTAAAAAAATGCATTCCCGCAAAACGTTCAGCATAGTTTTTATTATAACTTAATTCAGAAACAGAAATAGAAGATGTGTTGGTAGCAAAAATTGTTTCATTACTGTTAATTAAAAAAAGTGCATCAAATAATTGTTGTTTAATTTCTTTTTTTTCAATTACCGCTTCAAGAATTATATCAGCAACACAATCTTTAATTTTTGAAGTAAATGTTATACGTTTAATGCTTTCTTCTTTTTTTTGCGTAGTTATTTTTTCTTTCTCCAATAATTTTTGTAAACTATTTTCAATGGATGATTTGCTTTTAAAAAGTATCTCCTCGTTTACATCAAACTGAATTACGTCAAACCCATTCTGCGCCGCTATTTGTGCAATGCCGCTGCCCATAGTTCCGGCACCGCAAACACATATTTTTTTAATTGAAAGCAGGAGAAATATTTTTACAAACATAAGCTTAATGTATATTGATCGCAGGCTTTAGCGATTACCACTTATTAAATATTCATAGCTTTACAATATGCAGCAATTAGATCTATTTAATAACGAACCCGAGAAAAAAAGTGAGGTCGCAAAGCCGCAAAATCAGATTCGGCAAAAGCCGCTTAAAATTGAAGAAGATGAACAGCCTGCAGAAAAAGAAGAAGAAAAAAAATATGTTCAGCTTATAAAACCTTTATCAAAAAAATCAGAAAAAATACCTTCGAAACGCGGCAGAAAATCATTTAAAGAAATGAATCTTGACGTGGCGTTGCTTGAAGTTCCGGATGATGAAACGCTTGCGCAAAAACAATATTATTCCATAACAGAAGTGGCAGAATGGTTTCACGTAAATGCTTCTTTGCTGCGTTTTTGGGAAAATGAATTTGATATTTTAAAGCCACGCAAAAACCGCAAAGGTGATCGTTTGTTTCGGCCGGAGGATATAAAAAACCTGCGTATTATTTATTATTTATTAAGACAACAAAAATATTCAATGGAAGGTGCTAAACAATTTTTAAAAGACAATCGCAAAAAGGCAGAAATGCAAACGCAGTTAGTTGAAACCTTAACAAAATTCCGCTCGTTTCTTTTAGAATTGAAGTCTAATTTAGGCGCATGAAAAATCTAATTGTAATTATTTTAGTTTCAATAAGCCTGTTATCCTGTAAAACACAAAATGTTATAAGTAAATCTTCAACGACTTTTCATCCATATGAAACAAGTTTAGATTCTAAAGGAAGAAAAGTGTTGCGCGGTTTAATAACAAGGGCAGATATACAAAATGATACGGCCTTCAATTGGTTTAAAAAAAATTATAAGCTTGGCAAGCCAGATGCTGGCGCTGTAACTGCATTTAAGCAACATAGAAACGATTTTCATATGCTGATATTTGGCGGTACCTGGTGCCCTGACACACAAAATTTATTACCGCAATTTTATCGCCTTGCTGATGCTTCAGGTTATGCAGACAGCAGCATTACGCTTATTGGCGTTGACCACGATAAAACAACGTTAGATAATCTTAATAAAACATTTCATCTTATTAACGTGCCTACATTTATTGTAATGAAAGATGGAAAAGAAGTTGGGCGCGTAATTGAATATGGCGAAAGTGGAGAAGCCATGATAGAACTTGGAAAAATTGTTTCAGGATTATAATTATGGTAAAAGAATATATAAAAAGAGCGTTTTAGAAAACGCTCTTTTTATTTTATGATTGTACTTCTTCAGGTATATCAAGCTTGTGTTTTTTCACAAACTCATCGCGATAACTTTGAACCTTTTCTGTTAATGCATTCAGACTTTCAAGACCTTTAGCTGTTTGTTCATGAACATCTGCAAGATCTAAAACATCAACATCAAGATTGATATTTTCTGCTTCAATTTGTGATATTTTTTTTAGAAGTGAAGTTTGGCTGTTTTTAGCATCCTCAAGTTCACGTATCATTTTTTCAATTCCTTCAAGTTTTTGTCGTTTATCCATATAATTATTTTAATTATGATAAATACAAATACTATACTAAAAATGCAGAAAATTTTTGTTGAGTTTTTTTTAACAGGATTTATAATAATTATTACTATTATGCTTCAGGAATACTTGTTTTAATGAATGAAGGCGCCAATCTTTTTTTAGTTGCCTGCTCATAAGCATAAGCCAGCGAGATAATTTTATCTTCTGCATATACGACGCCAACAAATGATAAACCAATTGGTAAATTATGCACCATTCCCATAGGTACAGTTATATGCGGATAACCAGCCATTGCTGCTGCTGTTGAATAAGAAAATCCTGTATCATAATCACCATTAATTAAATCAATGCACCACGATAAACCATTAGTAACTCCACAAATTGCATCCAATTTATTGTCAGCAATAATATCATCAATAATTAAACGTGTGCGTAAAGTTTTGCTTAGTGCTTTTTTGTATTCACTGCTATTTAAATCACCTTTTGTTTCGCACATTTCTAAAATTTCCTGTTTAAAAAATGGCATTGCCGTTGCTTCATTTTGTTTATTAAAATCAATTACGTCTTTTAATGATTTTACTTTTGCGTTTGCATTAGAAAGATATTTATTCACGCCATCTTTAAACTCATATTGCAGCACAAGAAATTCTGCATTTCCTATATCGCTTAAAGCTTTTTGTAACTCAATTTCTATAATAGTTGCACCTTGGTTTTTTAAAACATCAATTGCTTCTTTATACACAGCAACTATTTGTTGCGCACCTTCAAGAAAAGCTTTTTCAATACCAATGCGTTTGCCCTGTAATCCATTCGCAGTTAAATTTTGAGTATAGTCTTTTGCATATTTACTGTTACTGTTTTTGGTAACAACATCTTGTTCATCAATGCCCGTTAATGCGCCTAATAAAATGGCTGCATCTTTAACGGTTCTTGCCATTGGTCCTGCTGTGTCTTGTGTAGAAGAAATGGGAATTATACCGCTTCTGCTTAACAAACCAACTGTTGGTTTTATACCAACAATTCCATTTACAGATGATGGCGAAACAACTGAACCATCTGTTTCTGTGCCGATAGCAACTGCACATAAATTAGATGCAACAGCAGCGCCTGAACCAGAACTTGAACCCGACGGACTTCTTTCTAAAATATATGGATTTCTTGTTTGACCGCCACGACTGCTCCAGCCACTTGATGCATGTGTGGAGCGGAAATTTGCCCATTCGCTTAAATTGGTTTTGCCTAATAAAACAGCGCCTGCGTTTCTGAGTTGTTGAATAATAAACGCATCTTTTACTGCATAGTTTTCTTTTAATGCAAGTGCGCCGGCGGTAGTCATCATTTTATCGCCGGTATTAATATTGTCTTTTATCAGAACCGGAATTCCATGCATTGCGCTTCTTACTTTGCCAGCTTTTCTTTCTGCATCCATTGAGTCTGCAATTAAAAGTGCATCGGGATTTAGTTCTATAATTGCATTCAGCTTTGGTCCGCTTTTATCAATTGCTGCGATACGTTTTAAATACATTTCTGTTATGCTGCGGGAAGTATATTTTCCTGATTGCATGTATTGTTGCAGCGTATCAATTGTTATTTCATTCAGTTCAAAATTATCGGTTGGAATATTTGTATTTTTTGTTTGTGCAGTTACAATATTTCCCACAGATAAAATGGTTGTTATACCTAAACCTGCTGCTGATGTATTCTTTAAAAATTTTCTTCGTTGCATGTAAATATTATTTCCTAAATATAAATAAAAGCAAAACTGATGTGAAAAGATTATCATCAGCAACTAAAAAATTTAGTTTTATTTTTATCGTATAAACAGAATGATATGACGACTATGATTAAATGTCCGAATTGCGGAAATGAGTTTGAGCCAAATGATGCAATGCGCGATGAACTACAAAAGCAATTGCGGCAGCAGATGAAAGAATGGCAACAAAAAAAGGAGGAAGATTTTAAACAGCGGGAATCGGTATTTGAAAAGCAATTAAATGCTAAAGATGATGAGTTGAATAAGCGATTATCAGATGAAAAGATAAGGTTGCAAACTGAACTTGAAGCATCAATAAAAAAATCTGTAAATGCTGATTATGAAAATCAATTAAAATTATTGCAGCAAAATTCTAACGATAATGAAGAAAAATTAAAAGAAGCGCGCAAAAAAGAATTGGAATTTTTACAAAAGGAACAAAATATGAAGCGCAGGGAAGAAGAACTTGACATCAATCTTCAAAAAAAAATTAATGAAGAAAGAGAAAAACTTTCTGCAGAAATAAGAAAGATTGAAGCACAAAAAATAGAACAACTTCAAAACGATTTTCGTTTGCGTATTGCAGAAAAAGATAAACAACTGGAAGACCAAAAAAAACTTGCCGATGAAATGCGGCGAAAGGCTGAACAGGGAAGTATGCAATTACAGGGAGAAGTACAGGAATTATTGTTAGAAAATATTTTACAAAACACTTTTCCGCATGATAAAATTGTGCCTGTTGGTAAAGGTGTGCGTGGCGCTGATTGTGTTCAAACTGTTTGTAATCCTTATGGTAATGAATGCGGGAAAATTATTTATGAAAGTAAACGCACTTTAAGTTTTACAAATGACTGGATTGATAAATTAAAGACAGATAAGCGCAATCAAAGTGCAGATCTGGCAGTAATTGTGACACAAACGTTACCAAAAGATATGGAACGTTTTGGCGAAAAAGATGGTGTATATATCTGCACATTTGCAGAAGTAAAAAGTCTGTCTTCAGTTTTACGGAATAGTATTATAGAGGTTTTTAAACTTACACGCAGCCAGGAAAATAAAGGCGATAAAATGCACATGCTGTATGATTATTTAACAGGTCATGAATTTAGTGAGCAATGGAAAGCAATCAGAGAAGGATTTCTCAGCATGAAAATAAGTATTCAAAGAGAACGTGATGCAATGGAAAAGTTGTGGAAAGCAAGAGAAAAACAATTAGAAAAAGTTTTATTGAATGCTGCACATATAAAAGGTTCAGTTGAAGGTATTGCAGGCGCAGACGCGGTAGATTTAAATTTATTGGAAGATGAAACCCAATCATTGCTTGATTAATTTATGAAAGTTTTGGCATGATATTTAACAAAAGGTAAGCAGCAAAGAGATTTAAAAACAAGTCTCTAAAAACAAAATTATAATTTATGAAAAAAGCGCTCGTAGCATTGGTTATTATTTCTTCGTTATTGTTAAGTCAAAAATCTAATGCTCAGTTACAAACAGGTAACGTTTTAGTAGGTGGTGATATTGCAAACTTTAGTTTGGGTTTGGATAAGGGAAGTTATTTTAAATTAAATATTGATCCTAAAGCAGCCTGGTTTATTCAAAATAACATTGCGGTAGGTGGTTATGTTAATTTAGGATTAATTACCGCTAAAGGCAGTAACACTGAAACTTCATATGGAGTTGGTGCATTGGCTCGTTATTATGTTGGTCCGGCTCAGGTAAATACAGATGCAATACTTAAACATA
>CAXSDU010000111.1:0-11309 GCA_964236165.1 uncultured Parafilimonas sp.
ACCGATATTGTTGACATTGATTTTCATGGATGATATTTCCAGTGCCAAAACCCTGGTCAAATTGCGGACACCGCCTTTACTTGCACAATATTCTGAACCGCCCGGATGTGGTACGTCTTCATGTATGGAGGAGATATTCACAATTTTACCTTTACCGCCTGCGGCTTTACGGATAGCTATAAATTCTTTGCAATGATAAAAGGTACCGTAAAGATCGGTCTTTAAGCCCGGTCGAAAATTTCGATGTCCATATCAACGGCATATATACCAGAAGAATTTATACCTGCACTGTTGACAAGGATATAAGGTATGCCCAAGTCTTGGGTCACCTTCTTATAGAGTCCCTGTACTTGTTTGTAATCAGACACATCACCCTGGTAGATAATACCACTGCTGCCATTGTCTTTGACCATTTGCAAAGTTTTTAAGGCCTCCGTTTTATCTTTATAATAATTAATGGCTATTACAGCGCCTGATCGGGCAAGCTCTGCGGCTATAGCCTGGCCAATCCCTGATTCAGCGCCTGTAACAACTGCAATCATACCGTTAAGTGGCGACTGTGAGTTTTTTTTCATAGATTAGATGAGGACATTAACATATGTACTTCTTTGTGTTTTATTTAATGATTATAAAATCTGGGTTATTAATTTGAAACAAAGGTCCACGTTCTAGAACTGAACCCTTTATATATTTATTGAAAATAATGCATAATTCACATATCGAAATGATAGAAAGGAGTTTGAATGGCTATATTCTTGGTTGGTAATCTCTCACCGGACTGGTTAAAGTGCTATATAAGGATCCGCCGTAACCAAGGTTGCTCGTACGAGGAATTATAAATGTGATGGACAACCATAAAAACAAACTCGCAATGATTGATTGATTAGCTTATTGCTTTGTACTGGTAAAGCCGCAATGTTCTTGCCTGCCCTTTAATCAAGTTGCATTTTGTAGTACTTATAATTAGCAGAGTACGTAAAAACAGGTAAATGTTTTTGCACACTGGTATTTTAATTATATATAATATCATTAATCTATCACGAAATGTTTATACTAATGCGGTATAATGTTAAGAGATGTGGATGTGTATTGTTTCATTCGAACACGATACTATGTTATATAATCCTCAACAGTCTGGTTAAGCATCATAGCCTTATTATTCAAAAAACAATAGACCGGCCATAGCAACTGCCGGTATACTGATTTTACTGATTGCAAGATGCGTAATACTGGATGCAACCAACAACATAAAGCAAAAATGTATTACGTGATTGTACCAGAATTCATAGATAAATTTATGCCTGGCTGCGATTAGCCCAAGCACATTGTTTTGCTGCTGATGAGCATCGCAAAACTGTTGATACTTCAATTCAATCTGGCTCTTGGTCACCAGTTGCTCAAAGGTTATAAAAGCAATTGCTCTTTTCATCATTCTTTCATCTCTTTACTTTTCAATAAATGTAGTTGAAGTACTAATTAAGAATTGATAAAAGAAATATAAAATGCGGCGGGGTTTACTATACTTTACTTACTCTTACTTGCATAAATAAAGTTTAGATGTAGTTAAAAATTGAAGTAAGAATTTTACAAGTAAAATGTATCTTTATAACGATAAAGTCAACTGATAAAAAACAAGTAAAGCTTTATTGATTTTGCTCTTTGTAATCGACTAAAAAAATCGACCAAATTTTTAAATAATTGGTAATCAAATAAAGCAATGCTTCATCTGGTGTAAATCATATTTATATTAAAACAGGAACTAACCAAATACGTATTGAACTGGATGATATTTTATATGCGGAAAGCAAAGGCAATTACATGCAGTTTGTATTGCATCATACAAAAATCTTGTCTAGACTTACCATGAATGAAACAGAAGTATTGTTGCCTGCGGCTGAATTCGTGCGCATACATCGTTCTTATATAATTGCCAAAATACACATTTCCAAAATCAACAAAAATTCTGTTTGGATTAAAGACACAGAGTTGCCTATCGGTGCGAATTATCTGGATATTGTACAAAAGATTATCTAACTCAAACAACGCATTAAGACTATTGCTTTCGTACAATTACTGTTCACTATCGAACACTTTTAATTAGCAATTTTTCTAAAACCATTATCCACAAAGCGTTTCAGCATTGGCATTTGTATTGAACCATAATATCTGTGAGCCGAAAGTGGATTTAGTTTGTATTAAAATCATTACATTATAAATCAACAATCATGTTTAAAAATTATTTCAAAACTGCATTCAGAAACCTGCTGCATAATAAATTTATTCCTTTATCAATATCGCCGGGTTAAGCCTTGGTTTGGCTTGCGCTATGCTTATTAGTTGTATGTAAATAATGAGGTAAGCACCAAGTGCAGATCTAACTATTTATAAATTTAGCTGACCCCTTTGTGACCATATTTCTTTAATCCTCTGTCCCGCTTGCTCAGGTGCAATCTTGATATATCTATAAAAATCTTTTAAGCTTTTATGACCGGAAATTTTCATGATCAATTCAACAGGTGTGCCTGCTAAAAATTCATTTGTACAAAATGATCTTCGGCATGTGTGAGATGTTATCCATTCATACTTAGGCTTTGTTTCAATAATTTCTTTATTTCCTTTTAGGTATGAATGTTTTATAGGTTGATTTAATTCTGCCAGCTTACCAACTTCTTTTATGTATTGATTAAAATTGGGATTGGAAGTCTTTGGTACGTTTCTCTTGAAGCAGTTAGCGAAGATATGATAGGCTTCATCACGCAGTGGAACAACTACCCAATGCTTTGTTTTTTCTTGCTTCTTATACAACATTTTATCCCTTACATCTTCTGCACGAATCTTTGAAAAGCCAGAAAATCTTAATCCTGTTAAGCAACCAAATACTAATAAATCTCTATAAGTAATTAGACATGGTGAAGAGCTTAAATCGAGCAAAACAAGTTTGTTTATTTCTTCATTAGTTAGATAAACAGCATCGGCTTCTTCTTCCATGATTTTAAAGCCGGTTAAATCAGGCTCCGGGATAATCTTTTTGTTCTTTCTGTTTTTTAAAAAGACAATTAACTGTTTAACATTCTTGCCAATAGTGTTTAGTTTAAAGCCTTTTACTACGTCTTTACTTCTGTTTTGATGAATATGTTCAAAGGTTAAGTAATGAACAAACTCTTCGTAAAAATTGATATCAATTGAATTAAACTTTATTGGCTCTTTACGGTATGTTTCAAAGGTTTTTAATATTAGCCTTAGATTCTTAAAAACATCCATTGTTCCTTTTGTTACTGTTCCCTGTTTTGATTTTATATAGTCATCAAGCTGAAAGAAAAAATCAAGATTTGCTTTTTGTCTAACTACATGTTTAATCTTGTCCGATTTTAAATTAGCAACATCAAAGTCAGGCTTAAACGTTTGCTTCAAAAATTGAACAGTGTCGACAACATCATTTTCTATTGCATTAGTAATTATATCTTCTGCGATTCTAAACATTCTGTTCAGTTCTGCATTGATTTGTTTGTAATCACCATACTGTAACGGCAAATCATCGGCTACCCGTTGCAGCTTTTTATGCCAGTACTTAGGAGGTATTGAAAGACTGGTATTTAATAAAGTTTTATCTGCTTCACTTTTGCAATACTGTAGAAAAATAATGCTTGTTCCATCTTTACGAATCTTGTTAGATGGACAAATTGGTT
The DNA here is from genome assembly GCA_964236165.1 of uncultured Parafilimonas sp. GTDB lineage: Bacteria > Bacteroidota > Bacteroidia > Chitinophagales > Chitinophagaceae > Parafilimonas. Next base: position 3,687 of record CAXSDU010000111.1, read on the forward strand.
TGAGTGGTAACAACATAGTTAGTCGAATTTTTAGTCGAATTAAATGTTGTTATTCTATAGTAAAGGTAAGAATGCAAGAAGGATTGAATTGTTATAATTTATTCAAAATCAATGCCTTGCAGTTAAAATAAGTAAAGTAAATTTAAGATAAAACATTCGTTTACAATTCCGTCCGGTCCGCTTTCTAAAAATTTAAGTCGTTGTAAAACAGCGACTTTTTTATTTTTACTCTATTAATTACTTTATCTCAGTTCAAATTTATTTTTTCTTTATTAGACTAATATAACTTAAGTAAAGTTATTGTAAATTCTCATAATTAATACAAGACCAGCAATCTCGAAAATTTGTAAAAGTTTATTAGGTTGCCAAATTTCATTAGAAGAAACCAAAATAACGGTTAGCATTATTGAACGCCTTGTTGCGTTGTCTTTAAGAAACGTATAACCTGTTATGAGCCTTTCACTCTAAATGTGCAGATAGCACATACAAATAAAAGGAACTGGCTGGTCTGAAACCCTTCTGTTTTGCGATACCTGTTAAATGCTTGACTTTAGTGTTGAGCATTAAAAGAAGCAACACTATTGCTTTACAAATTTTTGTCTGAAAGATTTTCCATTTTGATTAATGTTGATATAATAAATGCCAGCTGCAAGATTTTGTATGTTAATTTTATTGATTGACTGATTTGTTTTTATAAATGATAATTGCTTTCCCGTTGCATCACTAATTATAATGTTTGATGAAGCATTTTCGTTCAATCCATCCACATAAATAAAACTTTTGGAAGGATTTGGATGAACTGTAACTTTCATTTCATCATCAAACACAATAACAACAATTTTTGAATAAGTGAATTTGCCGTCTTTATCAACCTGTTTTAAACGATAATAGTTGTTGCCTTGCAATGGTTGATTATCAGTTGTCGTGTAGGATTGTTTTTGCTCTGCATATATTTTATTTATTTCATTAAAAGTTCTGCTGTCACGGCTTCTTTCAACAGAAAAATAATCGTTGTTAATTTCATTAGCAGTTTGCCAGTTTAAAAGAACCGATTGTTGTTGTTTAATAGCTGTGAAAGAAAGAAGAAAAACGGGAAGAATAGAACAGTATCCGATTGAATCTCCTGTTATCGTCCAACCATATATATTTATTAAACTATCGTGCGCAGCTTTTGCCGATGCGGAATCGTAAATTAAATTAGCAGCCCCTAAAAATTGGTTTTTAGACAAATTTGGATTTGCTGCCCAACCTTTTAAAGTTGAACTGTAATTAGCGCAATCCATGCCACAGCTATCGAGCATGTTGTGAGAATAGTTGAAGGGATCAGTGTTCAGGCTATTTAATTTCCAATTACCCAGAGATTGATTAAAACTGGTTGCATGAGAAAACATTAAAGTCATGTTTGTTACTTTACTCACATTCCAATTGCCAAGCGGTTGATTAAAACTTTGCGCATCCTCAAATAATTCATACATGTTATCTATATTACTTACATCCCAATCTCCAATAGGTTGATTAAAACTAATGGCACCATCAAACATTTGAAACATGGAATTCACCTTACTTATATCCCATTTGCCAATGGGTTGATTAAAATCAGTTGCGCTTCCAAACATTCCATCCATTCTAATTACATTGCCAACATTCCAATTACCAATGGGTTGATTAAAACTACTTGCACCTTTAAACATGTCATACATGTAATTTACATTACTAACGTACCAGTTCTCGATTGGTTGATTAAAAGTGCTTGCATCCAGGAACATAGCCGACATGTCTGTTACACTACTAACATCCCAGTTACCAATGGGTTGATTGAAAAGGCTATCAAGAACAAACATTCCACTTATGTTCGTTACTTTGCTCGTATTCCAGTTACCGATATATTGATTAAACTTGCTTGCAACATTAAACAATCCCTTCATATCTGTCACATTACTTACATCCCAGTTCCCCATTGCAGCATTGGTTGTTAAAGAACTACAATTACAAAAAGCAAAATACATGTCTGTTACTTTGCTTAAATCTGGTAAGTCTGTCGCATTCATTACCATTAAAGAACATTTTGCAAAAGCATTATTAAATGTGCTCCAGTTTATATCTCCCCATTGTTCAATGCTTAGCAACTTATTGCAATCAGTATTGGTAGAATCGTTGTAAATAGATTTTGCAATTGTAATGGCACTGAAGCTGCCATTGCCGGTTGTTATGTAAACTTTATAAATACCGGGAGCTGTAAATGAAATAGTATTTGATCCATTTGTACCAATCACATTTCCTGTATCAGAAGCGTTGCTCATATTTATCCAGCCGACATGAAAGTTGTCGCCTGTTGCATAAAAAATTATATGTGTGCTATCGCTAACACCTGTGTTTCGTGTATTCCAGGTTGTGATAAAAGGTCGCTGCGCTTTTATACTTAGGAAGGCTGCCAAGTAAACTATAAGAAGTAAAATTCTTTTCATTATAAAAGCAGTTATATTGATGATACAAACAACAAAACTAATTAGTATTGCTTAATTAATTGAGAAGTATCTATAATTAGCCATAGCGGTATTTGATCGTTATAATCTAAAAATGAAATAAAAAATTCGAAGAAGAAAATGTTTGCATAGCAAATTTTTAAGTTGATAATGTAGCAACCTTGTTAGTTAGCCAGTCGATTAAAGGTTAAACAAAAGAAATATAATTAGGTAAGGTGTTTTACTTCAAGACTTTCAGCAAAAAGGATGTTGTTATTGTTTAACATAAGAAAGAATAAAGTTGGAAAAACCTTTTAGTCTTCTAACGAGACCGGACGGGATAAGTCGTTGCTACTTATATTATTTGATTACCAATTACTTAAAATTTTAGTCGATTTTTTAGTCGATTACAAAGAGCAAATTCAATAAAGCTTTACCTACTTTTTATCAGTTGACTTTATCTTTATAAAGATACATTTTACTTTTAAAATCTTTACTTCAATTTTCAACTAAATCTAAATTTATTAATGCATGTATGCGTAAGTAAAGTGTAGTAAAAGCCGCCGCATTTTATATTTCTTTTATCAGTTCTTAATTAGTACTTCAATTACATTTATAGAAAAGTAAAGAGATGAAAAAAATAATGAAAAAAGCACTTGCTTTTATAACCTTTGAACAACTGGTAACCAAGAGCCAAATTGAATTGAGGTTTCAACACCTTCGCAGTGCGCAGCAGCAACAAAATATTACACTTGATCTAATTGCAGCCAAGCATAAATTAATCTATGAATACTGGGTAGTGTCTCAGTTTGAATTTTTATTTATTGAATAACTGACATGCTTTATTGAGCATAAGCTCGCCCATGCTTTCAGGGGCAGCGCTATTCCATCGCGTTTCATAAGACGCAGGTGCATATGAATATATCATATTTCCATTTCTATCGTATATAATTTGTTGTAACCGTTCAAGCTGAGACGCATTGCAATCGAAACTATATAAAGCCTTTTCTTCGACATCGCGATACGTCTTCCCATTCCATGTTCCCTTTTTTATATTTGATTTAGTCCAAACGTCATAAACATTGTGAAATGAATTATTTGAATATACTTGATTTTTATTGCTATATGTAGACTTTATGTAAGTAGCACTTCCGTCTTTTGCTGTACCCACATAAAGCCATTCAGTTGAATCTTGGGAATATCCTTGTAGCATTAGAAAAATAAACGATAAAGATGCAAATAGTTTCATTGTGTAATTAATTTTAATGCTTGACCGAATAAGCAGCAAGTTATTTAACTTTGCTACATGGCAAAGAAAACAAAATTACCTACTGATACAAATAAACGTGCAAAATCAATAGTTGATATAGCAACTGGTCAAAGTGAAGAAAAAGAAATAGACCCTATAAAAGCTGCTGCACAGGCATTAGGACGCAAAGGTGGACTTGTCGGAGGGAAAGCAAGGGCGAAGTCTTTAACTTCAAAGCAGCGAAAAGAAATAGCTAAAAAAGCGGCGGCGGCAAGATGGGGAGCTAAATAGAATTGATAATATCATCATTGTCTCTGAACATATCTATTTGCTGAACAGTTTTACTAAACGGCTCTCCGTAAACTTTAGCCAACTTCAATCTGTATTCATATATATCTTTTGAAGATGTTGCCAATTTAATAGCCGCTTGAATTATATTTCTCACATCCTCATGGCACTCCTTAGTAAGAAGCTGACAATATCTATATATTCTTATACTTGCGCCCGGATAAATATAGTCATTCAAATAATCTAATGTTGAATAAATTTCTCTTGGGAGACTTCCATAAATATCCCTGACAGTATAGTATGCAAAAATCATAGGACGGCTTTTAGAATCCATATCCCAACCATTTAATCTTCTCCATTGCCGATAAATTTCTTCAGGAAAAGTAAGTTCCCATTCTCTTATTTTATCGTTTATAAAGTTTTTGAATTTTAAATGTGCCTCTTGAAGTTCTTTCCATGTTTTTACAACGCCATTTATAAAGTGAATTTCATCATTATCAACACTTTTATTTGCGGGAGAAATTGCATCAGATTTTGAGAATAATTCCTCTTGCTCCTGTTGATGTTTAGGGTCAATTTTTTTTAGCTTCTTTTTTTGTTCATTTTCAGGCAACACTTTCCGTTTACTCTTTTTTTCGTCTTTCATTTTATATTAATTTATAAGTGTCAATGTTTTTTTTGCAATTGTTGGTATAGGTTTGAAAGTTTGATATTGTGATGGCTCGAATGCTTCAATAGCTGGTTCGGGTTGCTTCATTAAATGTTTGTACTTGCCAAAAAGTTTATTATTGTATTTATAAGCATATAAAGCGTAAACAATGCTTTCATGTACATTATAGCTGCGCGCAAACTTTGCAACATAACTTGGCTTATTCAAATAGGGTTCTACTTCTTTCATTTTATCATCATCAAATAAATATCTTGATGCAAATTCATTAGCTGCATCTTCATCAATAGTTCCGGTTGACATATCGGCTGATATGTGCCCCTTCGATTCTACTATCTCATCCCAATCATAAAGTACATGATAGAGTTCGTGAAACAAACTAAACCAAAGTGTAGGATATAAATCTCTATAATTAGTTATTGCAACACATGGCTTATCATTAATGCAAAAAGTAGCTGCACGTATATGTAAATTTTTATTGTTTTTTGGAATGAAAATAACTGTTACACCAAGTTTAAAAAGAATTTTAAAAACTTGTCTTAATCCATTTTCAACATTTAAAGTATAAGCGCGAAGTGTAGGGAAAATTCTAACTAAGGCTTGCCTGTCATATTCGTTTGGATTTGGCATTTTATCAAACGTAGCACAAGCCATATTCACCCAAAATTTTAAGGTCTTTTCATTAGATACAATTTTACTGCTGCTGTAAACAGGAACTTCAATATCATCTTTATATTCAAAAACTGATTTATAACCAAAGAATGATAAAATTTTTTCTTCTATGTGGTCGAAATCATTTACAGTTTCAATTAAGCCAGATGAACGAAGGGCTTCTAAATCGAAATGTTTTGCTATAAAAAGCCTTACATCAGTTTTGTTTAATTCACTTTTATTTTCATCGCTGACTTTAAGAAAAAATTTATCTTGAAAAACCGAGGGTGCAACATCAAAAAATTTAGACATCTTCAAAACAATCAAATAATCAATCTTAGTTGATTGACCTTGCATAAAAGCATCAAAACTTTTAGTTTCAATTTCCATGATTTTTAATGCCTGGTTTTTTGATAGTTTCAATTCATCTAATTTTTCCGTGAATGCTTGCAATAAAGACAATGTATCAATCCATCCCTTTGGGCGCAATGCAGAGTTAATAATGCTGTCAACTCCAAATAAATTCTCGTTCATAAATCTTATTTGTTTTTGGTAGTTTTACCAAAATAAAAATGTGCTTTTTGGCTTTTAAACTTAAAATTAAGACCTTTTTTGGTAGTTTTACCAAAAAAGAAAGAAAATATTTTTAATTAAAATGAACAAAATGCTTGACCGTTTAAGAAATACTACTTATCTTTATGGTATGAACACGTTACCATTAGAAAAGAAAGTACAAATTATAAAGTTGCTTACAGAAGGTTGTAGTTTGCGTTCTACTTCACGCATTGCAGATGTTTCAATAAATACAGTAACAAAACTTTTGGTTGAAGTTGGTAAAGCATGTGAAGAATTTCACAATGAAAAAGTAGTAAATGTGAAAAGCAGAAGAATACAAGCAGATGAAATTTGGTCTTTTGTTTATTCAAAAGAAAAGAATGTTCCTCAAGGTATGGAAGATGTTGCAGGTGATGTTTGGACGTGGACAGCTTTAGATGCAGATAGTAAATTAATTGTTAGTTGGTATGTTGGTGAACGAGATGCAATCGCAGCAAATTATTTTATGCATGATGTTGCAATGAGATTAAGTAATAGAGTTCAATTAACTACTGATGGACACCATGCTTATTTAGATGCTGTTGATAACGCTTTTCAATTAGATATTGACTATGCGCAATTAGTAAAAATGTATGGTGCACCAACAGGTACAAGTCAAACAGAAAGAAAATATTCACCTAATGAATGTAACGGTTCAAAGAAGCAAATCGTTTCCGGTGAACCAGATAAAAAGTTTATTTCTACTTCTTATGTTGAAAGACAAAACTTAACTATGCGTATGCACATGAGAAGATTTACAAGATTAACAAACGCATTCAGTAAGAAAATAGAAAATCATTGCTATGCAATAGCATTGCACTTTGTTTATTATAACTTCGTTAAGCTGCATAAAACATTAAATGTAACTCCGGCAATGGCAGCAGGTTTAAGCAAAAGATTTATGAGTATTGAGGATATTATAAATTTAGTTCCTGAATCAGTTGCACACAAAAGGGGGAACTATAAAAAGAAAGAGAAAAATTCAAACTGAGACACTACCGAATACTGGTACAACCATGTAATAAAACATTTTTGCTTTATATTGTTGATTGCAACCATTATAACACATCTTACAATCAGTAAAATCAGTTTACCAGCGGTTGCTATGGCCGGTATACTGTCTTATTCAGTTATGTACCTGTTCTATTACAGGTTTACTTTCAACTACACATTACTTCCCAATGTTGAAGTGATTAAAGAAGAATATGAGCAAAACCTTTCAGAAGAAATAAGAAAATGCAGAAAAGCACAATACTCAAACTTTACATTGGTATTAATTGATTACGTAATTACCGAAATCAGTAAAATGGCCGTATTATCGTGTGATGACAAATCAGCCTCGATGCTGACAGAATTGTTTGGTGTTGATACGGGGAGTATGAAAAAAAACCTTGAACTTATTTTTATCAAAAGCAAGAGAAAAGATTTCACAGAAAGAAATAAAACAGAATATAAAAATCGGTTTAATGAAGCTTATGATTTCTTTGAAAATCGCCGATGCATTGAAGGTTTACAAATATTAAAAAAACTTGAAACAAATTTTTTCAGCTAGGAAAGTTTTATTGTGGGAAGAGGTAATTGTCTTACTGCAACATTATTATAATTAATATAACTATTCTTTCAACTTTTAAATAAACGAGATTTAGGGAAGCTTACAAAAGCACCAGCCACGTTGCGGAGGCAGGAAACTATACATGGATATTGAACCATTT
>CAXSDU010000112.1:0-11022 GCA_964236165.1 uncultured Parafilimonas sp.
AAGCATCACACCAATGGCATTATTTCCGTTTTGCAGCAGATCCGTTACATCATATGTCTGGTATTGCAGCCGGTTGTGATAAGAAGTCCAGCCCGGCGTTAAATATGCGTCGCCAATTCTTTTACCATTAATATTTGCCTCATACATTCCATGTGCTGTTATGAATGCGGTTGCTGAAACAATTTTTTTATTTGTTGAAAATTCTTTTCTGAAAAGAGGACTTGGGCGCATTACAGAGTCTTCATTATAGCCGGGTTCAATCCATTTTGCTTTCCAGTCTGAAGTAATTAATAATGCTGTTTGAAAAAACGCAGGCTCACTCCATTTGCTTGTCTCATTCAAATTATTCCACACACGCACCTGCCATATATATTTTATATTGCTTTCAAGTGATGAACCTTTGTACGAAACATGCACGGAAGAATCATTACTTACTTTGCCGCTGCTCCAAATATTTTTTTTGCCTGATATGATTTTGATTTCATAAGCAGTTTGCATTATGTTTCTCTTATTACTGTTTAATTGCCAGCTTAAACTTGGTTGTATTACATCAATACCAATGGGATTGGTGCGATTTTCTGTAAGAAGATTTGTAACTGTTAACTGCGCGAATGTTGCTGTTGTAAAAAGTAAGTAACAAAAAAATAACAGATAGTTTTTTCTCATGGCAAAATGCATTTCAATAATAGCTTAATAATAAGCGGTGAATTTATTGAAATAAACTATAGATATTATGCTGTACTTAACTGAACTTTTTAAAAATATTTATTTAGTCTTATATTGATGACTTTATCATCTTTAGAAATACCATATGTAACATCAATAAGCGCTTTATTGAAAGGCGCAAATGTTATACCTGCACCAACGTCTGTATGCCATGTATTAGAGTTTTCGCCCGGCAACCATACCCTGCCATTATCAAAAAAAGCAATCAAGCCGCCTTTGCCATTTACAATTCCGGTTTTTATATTGCTGATGAAACGTAAATCGTTTGTGTTCCAGAAAACAGTTTTACCCCAATATCTGTTGCGAACAGATCCGCGTAAATTAGGTGAACCGCCAATAGATAATAATTGATAGAATTCAGGCTTGCCGGTAACTGTTCCGCCACCTGTTCTCAGCACATAAGAAAATTTTGAACCCAGCGGTATATATACTTGTGCAGCAGCAGAAAACTTTGCAAAATTGCGGTTACTTTCTTTTATGTTTTGTGCGCCCGACATATTTACATTAAACATGAAACCTTTTGTAGGTACAATAGAATCATTTAAAAGTTCAACATCATAATTTAATTCTGCGCCGGTGAATGTTTTCCATTTAGAATCATCTGTATTTGTAAGAAATGTTTTTGCGATATATCTGTCCGTATCATCGCGAATTCTTACGCCTTGTATAAATGGAGAAAAAGTTATTTTATTAAACCCGAAACTGCGAATAATGCCCGGTTTAAAAATCCATTGTTCGCTGCGTGCAGTAAAATAATTAATATCATCTGGCACAAACTGTGTTTTATTTCCCAAACCAAAAAAACGAACCCAGCGAATAACATCGTAATTTGCGAGTAACGATAAATCTGCTTTGCCAATAAGTTTTGGAAATAAAGCTGTATATGTATAACTCGGCGATTTTTCAGATAACGAGTAATGAAATTCAAATAATTGTTTGGAAGCAAATGGTTCTTTTCGCCATGCATTATGTACAAACTGGTAACCTAAGCCAACATAAATTCTGTCTTCATAACTGTAAAATACTTCAGGTACAATACCTGACTTATCATACTTAAACCAATTATAATTAAATTGATGAATAGATGTATCGTTTGAAACACGAAGTTTTATAGAAGAATTTTTATTGATGAAATTATTCTTATCATCATACATAAAAATTTTATTGTTGCTTTCATTAATAACAGAATCATTTTTCGCGCCGCCGATCACGCGCAGCTTTATGTTGTTTGACGAACCTTTAATATGATAAACATCGTTGCCGTTTATTCCGAATAGTCTTATTTCTTTTGTTTCATCTGCATTAAATGTTCTTGAATAAAAAGCGGAATCTTTTTTTTGATTTTGATTATTCAGCGCATAAACTTTTACAGAAGTTTCATCTTTTGAATTATTTACTTCAAATATTTCATTTTGTTTTGAACCAGTTACTTGAACCTGGCTGCTTATAAAATTATAATAAGTGGTTGCCCATTCTTTAATGTGTATTCTTCGAGCTTTTAATTTTGCGCTAATGTCATTTCCGCAAATCGCATAAATTTCAGGTGGTAATTCTTTTACAGCTTTATCAATAACTGCATCAGTAAATGCATTTTGCAAATCCTGCGCAATACTTTGCCAATCGTTAAGCGTTGTTTCATTTGTAAAATATCTGTCCAGATTTCTTTCTTCGTATGTAAACGTTTTTACATTTTTCAAATCAGCGTCAAAAGACTGCATGTAATTTAAACCAGCTGCAGAAATTGCTGTGTTCAGCAATACACCATCGTGTTTAAAAAAAGCCTGGTCGCGGTCTTGTGGCACCGGCACAAATAAAATTTCATCACCAACTTTTCTTTCGCCCCAGCTCCATTGGTCTTCATGCCTGTCCCAATCATTAATAAACCAATCAAAAATTCGTGCTTTAATAAACGCAAGCTGATCAACTTTATAATGATTGTCATCAAGCACTTTTTTAAGTATATCATCAGTATCAAAAAATTCAGAAAAATTTCCAAGATTGTCTGCATTCTTCCAATCGTTATCTGGTCTTTGTTCAAACAGATAAAAATTGTTTGCGTATTTTTTATTGAATGTATCCAGCGCAGGTTGTTCAGGCAAATACACATACGCAGGATTGGTGTGATATACATTTGCGGCTTCTGCCAATTCCGGAACAATAGCAGCGCCATAAGGGTTGGACATAGAAACCTCATCGTTCACCTGTTTTTCTAAAAAAGTGCCTTTAAAATTTTCAGGCAGCACAGCGCCTAATGTTTTGTTTACAGAACGTAATGCATATTCTTTATCATCTTTATTTTTTAGATGCAAAGATTTTGTTTGATGTCCGCCGCCTTCTTTTGTAAACTGTAATCCGCCTGCGTTTTTATCAAGCATAAAAACAGGAACGTTAACAGGTGTTATCCATACAGTACGATAATTATGCCCCCATAACCATTGGTGCCAGGCTGATTTTTTATATTGTTCACCGGCAATAACAATTTTATGCGTTGTGTTTTTTTGCAAATCGTTTGCAATTTGAGAATAGCTTTTAATTACGAGAGATATTAGCAGTATTAAAAAAACGAGCGTTTTGTTTTTCACTAAAAATGATTAATAGATAAGTAATAAAAACCCTGCCAATGCCACATAAATTAAATTTTATAAAAATATAATTTATAATTCTTCTAACTATAAAAAGCAAAACCACAAACAAGTTATTCGTTTAATTTACGTTTTAATGAAATAGTTTTAACGCATACATGATACGGTTAAATGTTTTTTTTATCGCTCTTTTTTGTTTCGGCTGCATTGCGTGTAACGATGCGGGCACCGGAAAAAAATTTGAGTTCTATTATTATCCGGCAAGAAATATTTATTACGATGTTACCAACACACAATTTATATATTCAATAAATGGCGGCAAAACCTGGGAGATTTTTAAAAAAGAACTGGGCAAAGATCCTGCAACAATCGGCAGCAGGGAAGTGATTTATTCCGATTCGCAACAGCCGTGGACACATAATGCTGCAGATATAAAACAATACAACGGTAAACTATTTGGCGTGGCAGATGAAGATACAACAGCGCAGTTGCAGACAGAAGCTGTATCAGATAAAAAAATTATTAAAAAGGCTAAACCTGTTGCAGATGAAAGTAAGAAAGAAAAGAAGCCCGGATTTTTTAAAAGACTTTTTGGTAAAAAAAATTAATACAGATTTTGTATGAAAACAAAAACTTCTTTTTGGCAACGCATGGGTTTTCACGAATGGTTTTTAAAACGTGAAGCAGGTACAACAACCATAGCGCAGCCTGCTTTAACTCCAGATGAAATTTATAATTACATTGTTCAAAAGTTTTCTGAATCAATTAAAGAACTTTCGTTTGGCAGCCGCGTTGTTTTTTATCATGAATACATTATTTGTTTTAATGAAGAAGATTACAAACAATTTACACAAAATAAAAAAGGCATTTTTGGTTTGATTATACAAGAATCTGCAAAACAATTTTATTCAATTTTAAATAAGTATAAAGAAGATGGAAAAACGGTTGAGCCTGCAAGCAATAAATGGGTTTTCCGTTTTGTTTCACATCCTGAATATTTGCCCGGCGATAAAAGTTTGATTGGAAAATTAATGCCCGATAGTCAGCATCACAAAAAAGAAAATGTACGCATTACTTTTATTCCGCGCCAAACAGGTATTGCAGAAACGTTTGATGTAAATCCTGAAATTCTTGAAGGTTTTACTTTTTACAGCGAAGGATATTATGAAGTACCTTTTAATGAAAGAATGTTGTCGCCAATTCCTTCATCAAACAATTACCAACAAACAAACCCAACATATGCAGGTGATTTGCTGGCGCGTTTTGAAACAATTATTCCGGATGCAGCATTTGCAGGAAAAAAGATTGAATATTTTATGCGTGATAAGGAAATTTTTGTTTCAGGAAAAGATGAACAAAAATATAAGCCGGATATTTTTCGCATACCTTCTGAATGGGTTAATACGCCGCATTTAAAAATTAAGCTGGATGAAAATGATAATAAATTTTATCTCGCATCATTTGGCGAAAAAACATTGGTAAACGAAATTGAAGTTGTACAAAGTGATGTAAATAATCCGAACTGGGCTGAGTTACCAATCAATTCGCGCATTGTGCTTAATGGTATTGTTGGCGTTAATATTTTTAAAACGTAAGTATGCAAAATCCTGAAAATATTATTTTATCAATATCGTTACTTGCAATTTGTGTTTTATTGTTGGCAGCTAATTTCAGAGACGTAAAAAAAACGCATAAGAATGGCAGATAATTTCTTTGGCATAACAGACAAAGGAAAAATGCGCGATAATAACGAAGACCGTTTTATTGCACAAGCTATTTTGCAAAAACGTTATTTGCTTGCTTGTGTAATTGATGGTGTTGGCGGATACGAAGGTGGCGAAATTGCTTCTGCATTGGCGCACGATGCAATTCTTGATTATTTGCAAAAGCCTTTTACAGAAATTATTCCGTCGCTAAAAAATGCACTTACTTCTGCAAATGATAAAATTTACAAGCGCAAGCTGAATGAGAAAGAAGTAAGTGAAATGGCCTGCGTGCTAACGTTGGCTTTGACAGACATTAAGGAAAATAAATTTTATTATGCACATGTTGGTGATACGCGTTTGTATTTGCTGCGCGATAATTCGCTGGTGAAGGTTACAAAAGATCATTCGTTTGTTGGTTTTTTGGAAGATAGCGGAAGGTTGTCTGAAGTAGAAGCAATGAACCATCCAAAGCGTAATGAAATAAATAAAGCACTGGGTTTTGATGAGCAACAATTTTTGCAATCCGATTATATTGAAACCGGTGAATCACCTTTTTTACCCGGCGATATTTTGTTGTTGTGCAGCGATGGTTTGAGTGATATGATAAACAACAAAATCATTACAACTATTCTCACATCAGAAAAAAACTTGCGCGAAAAAGGAAAAGCATTTATAAAAGCTGCCAACGAAGCCGGAGGAAAAGATAATATTACCGTTGTGCTTGTTAAAAATGATAAAGTGCAATTAGTGCATGAAGCCACTAAACCTGTAATTATAAAAAAAAACGAAGCGCAGGAAGGAAAACCAATAATTGAAAAAGAAGAAGAAATAGCTGAAGAACCGCACATTCAAGAAGCAAAGCGAAATGGTTCAATAACTCTTCTTTCATTGCTATTAATTATATTAATTGCCGCTTTAGCATGGTTTATTTATAATGATTATTTTAAAGATAAAACGCCGCCTGAACCAAAAGCTATAATGCCAGCGCGACATACAATAAATGCTGATGAACAAAAATTAAGTGACAGTATCAATAACAAAAAAGAAATTTCTCTTAATAAAATTTTTGCGGCAAATCAATCTATCGTTTTTAATGATTCGATTTTTGTTGATAGAGATTCATTAATTATTCATGGCAATAATTCGCATATTAGTGCAGATTCATCTTTTAATAATGCGGCTTTTATTTTCTCTTCAACATGTAAATACATTTTGATTGACAGCTTAACATTTGAAAATTTTCATGTTGGTATCATCACAAAAAATACTGCATTGCATTTAAAAAATGTACAGTTTAAAAATTGTAAAGTTGCTGTGCAACATGAAATTCTATCAAACGAAAAAATAGTAAGCGGAAAATTTATTGATAGCTTATCATCAGTAAAAAAAGATTCGGTAAAAACAAAACATTAGAATGGCAGTTGGTAAAACAAATAGTGTAAACAGGCATACAGAAAGAATTTTCTTATTGCTTATTACTATTGTTATGTCTGTTTTATTTTATAAGCTGTACACTGTTTTAAGTAAAGATTTTTTTGATGTGCCAACGCGCATGGCGAATGGAACGATGATTAACATCAATGATCCAAAACCTGGCGAAGCGATGAAAACTTTACTGCAAAACGGCAGATATTTTCGTGATGAAAAAGATATTGATTTAGTAAGCGCAACTTTTCAAAGAGCAAGAAATTCAGATACTGCAGCAATTGATAATATCGGTGACTTAAACAAAAAGGCTTATAGTATTCATGCTGATGTTGCATTATCACAAGGCGGAGAATCTTTTAATAAAAGAGTGCCTGCAGAAAGGGTTTACCTCGGCTTTACAGATAATGATGCAGCCATTTTTCAGCAACAACAAAACAATGCGTCATCAATATCTTCAACCAATAATATTGCGATGGGAAACCACAATATTAATGGCGTTGTTAAGAATAATGTTGGCGGAATAAAAAATGTTATTGTTCGTGCACAATTGATTTTACCACAGGATAGTGTATATAGTAATAAGGTTGAAGAAGTAGAAAAAATGCTGAATGAAAATACAGCAACATTGAAGCGAACATACGCAGTTGATTCGTCCGGTAACAAACAACTTCAATCATTAACAGCTTACACGCAAACAGATGAGAATGGAAATTTTTCTTTTAATGGTTTGCCTGATGGTAAAGCTTATTCAGTTTTGCCGCTTCAGCCAAATTTTTCTTTTAGTCGTTCGCAAGGCGTATCTCAGTTAAATGAAAACACAACGTTTACATTTTATCAATCGCCGCATGCATTAAAACTTTTTTCAACACGAGATTTCAATATTCTCAAAAAAGAGAAATCATTTATTGTTAGAACACCGCAGGATTTTCAGTTGTGGTTTTGGATAATTGCTGCAGGTTTTTTTGCAGGATTTTTTATCATTCATATTTTTCTCAGCATTCGTTTTAAAACAGCCGATCAATTAATTCTGCCTGTAATAATGATATTAACCGGCTTATCTTTTCTAACATTATTATCATTACAAGATCCTTTGCGCGACAGGTTTTTAGCGAGAGACACGTTGTACTATTTCGGTGCCGGCATTGCTTTCATCATATTAATATTGTTATTCAATCTTAAAATATTTACAACAGATTCATCATTGTATCGCTTATTCATTTTCAAAAATGTAAGATCATCTGCAAATGGCTGGCAATGGAGTTTTGTTGCCATCGGTTTGCTGGTGTTATTAATTCTTTTTGGTAATGGACCGGAAGGCAGCGGTGTTAAGGTAAATCTCTTTGGTTTTCAGCCAAGCGAAATTGTAAAATTTGTTATTGTAATTTTTCTTGCAGGATTTTTTGCCACCAATGAAAAATTTATTTCGTCTTATAATTCCTGGATGAAACGCTGGCAATTTTTTGCGTTTGCATTGATCGCAATACTTACAACTATTTTTCTTTTTTTAATTTTAGGTGATTTAGGTCCGGCAATGGTTTGCTGTTTTACATTCATTATTTTATTTTCTTTTTCGCGTGGCGATTTTATTCAGATGGCAGCATCAGTTATTATATATGTAATTGCTGTTTGGAGTTTAAAAAATGTTTGGCTTGCAACCGGCATTGTTGCGGGCATCTTAATATTATTCGCATTGATTGGTAAAAAAAGATTGAGTGAATCAACTGTAATGGCGCTTGTTGTTATCGCTGCATTTTTATTGCTTGACCAGGTTCCGTTACTTGCAAAATTTTTCCCCGGTCCCATGCAAAGATTGATTGACCGCAAAGCAATTTGGCAAGACCCGTGGAATAATGAAGTGTATGGCGGCGACCAGGTTGCAAATGGTATTTGGGCGATGAGCAGTGGTGGCGTTACAGGGCAAGGTGCGGGCGAAGGTTTTGCAAAAACAATTCCTGAAGCGCATACAGATATGATTCTTCCTTCAATGGGCGAAGAATATGGCTGGACAGGAATTATTGCGGTGTTTATTTTGTTTTTAATTTATCTGCATCGTTCAATTGTTATTGGCCGGCATACCGGCCGACCGTTATTATTTTATATCTGCGCCGGCATTGGCATTGCAACATTTATACAATTTATTTTGATTGCAGGAGGGTCAACAGGTGCGCTGCCTTTATCGGGCGTTGCATTGCCATTTATGAGTTATGGCGGCTCATCATTAATTATAAATATGATTGCTGCGGGATTTTTATTATCTGCATCACACATAGAAGGCTCGCCTTCACAAATGAAATTTATTTCTGCGCAACAGGATAAAAATTTAATTCCTGCATTGCTGGGTGCTTGTATGGGAATTGTATTATTAGGCGTAAGTATTTCATCTTATTTGTTATTTGATACAAAAAAATGGGTGGTGCAACCAGCATTAGTTGCGGACAGAAGTGGCGGAAGAATGTTTAGTTATAACCCGCGTATAAATATTTTAATAAACCGTTTGCAGGCAGGAAATTTATTGGATAGAAAAGGATTGTTACTTGCAACAAGTCACCCTGAACTCATTAATAAACAATTTGATTCTTTGCATGCTTTGGGTGTAACGCGCGATAATCTTGATTCAATTTTATATAAGCGTTCTGATCGTTATTACCCGCTTGCGCAACAAATGTTTTTCTGGACGGGTGATGCAAATACAAATATTTTTAACGGCGCATCTAATGGCTATTTTGCGGAGTATGAAGAAGCGCCTGAAATGCGTGGCTTTCCCATTCCCTCCACCAATTTTGCAGTAAGTGCTACAAGATTTAAAGAAGATCGTTTTCTGCCGCAGACTTCCATTGAAATGACCGTTGAAAAAAGAGATTACAGTGCACTTGCACCATTGTTAATTGCAGGTATAAACAGTACAGCAGTTGATTCTTTCAAACAACAAAACAGAGATGTGCAATTAACGGTTGATGCAGCTTTGCAAACACGAATTCAAAATTCTATTCAAACAGATGATTCGTTGCTGAACAAAAGAATTTCTGTTGTAGTGATGGAAGATAATACAGGTGATGTGCTCGCATCAGCAAGTTATCCTTTGCCAACGGTGAATAATTATGATATGCTAACACTTACACCTTCGCAACAAAATAGTTTACCTTATTGGATAACAGATAATGATCTTGGATTTACCATTGCAACACAACCAGGTTCAACAGCAAAATTGGTAACGGCATTGGCAGCGTTTAATAAATTAGGAATTGCTGCTGCTAAAAAAGTTATCGTTGTACATCCGCAAGATTTAATAAGAACAAAAGGTTATGAACCTGATGAAGCAGGAAATATAAATATAGAAACGGCAATCGTCAGGTCTAATAATTCTTTCTTTATTCGATTGGCTAATGAAGAGCAGTTGCAGGAACAAATGGGAACTTTGTATTTGCAGGCTGGAATGTTTTTGCATGGCGTTGGCGGTTATTATTATAATTATGATGCAAACAATATTCAGCAGCAAAATGAATGGCGTGATGTATGGCGTAAAACAGAGTTTCAAAGTGTAAAGCGTTATGATCCGGATAATATAAAACGCACACGCGGCAAAGGCGTTTCAGGTATGGCCTGGGGACAAGGCGAATTGATTGCAACACCGGCAGCAGTAGCGCGTGTAGCATCAGGTATTGCAAATAATGGAATGATGATTCCAAATCGTTTTGTAAAAAAAGTTGGTGGCAATCCAACATCAATAAATAAAGGTGTTGCCATTGCAAATGATTCTGCTTATGCAAAACTGATGACAAAATATATGCTTGAACAAAGTGCGCCAAAAGTTTCTAAATTGGGAATTGTTGTAGCCGGAAAAACAGGAACGCCCGAACGTATTTTAAAGAACGAAAGAATTAATGATGGCTGGTATGTTTTCTTTGCGCCAAAAGCAAATGGCGTTGGTCATATTGTAACCTGCATACGCATTGAAAATTGTAAAGGCTCAAGTTTTGCAGTAGCAACTGCGGGTAAATATATTGTGCCGATTTTATTGCAGATGGGTTATATAAAAAGCTTTGATGAAAAAATGAATAATCAAAAAGTTATAGAAGAAAATATGATGGCATTAAAGAACAGTTCGTTAAACAGAAGCAATCAAACGCAACAATAAAATTTTGGTTAAGCCAATAAACAAGCCAGCTTATAACAAAAATTTTAAAGTCTGAATTAATAAATAAGAATGGCTTAACTAAGTATATTAACAAAGCAAAAAATAAATCACATGCTTGATTTTTTAAAACAACAAAAGCCAACAGATGTAAAACTCATCCGCAGCAACATTCTTGATTTTATAAAAGAGCAATTAAAAAAGGCAGAAGGTGGCGAAGGTGGAAATATTCGCGGATTGCAATTGTATATAACATGCAATGCTGCAGAAAAATATTTGTATGAAGCCGCTTTGTTTATAAATGAAGGCAATCGTTTTAAAGATGAAGAAGTGCAAAAAATAGCAGATGATTTTGATATTAATCTGCCGCAGGATTGGACGATGGAAATTGCGTTTGATGAAAATTCGCCAGCTGAAACTATTAAAGCAAAAAATGTTGATGCAGCTT
>CAXSDU010000113.1:0-10960 GCA_964236165.1 uncultured Parafilimonas sp.
ACGAACGCCATAAATAACGCCTAATCCTGTTGCTTCTTTTCTGCCTCTTACACCACCTTGTGTTACAGGTTTACCGGTAACGCAACCCATTGCGTCAACTTCGCCGGGGCGCATAGCTGTATATGTATCGAGTATCCATGCCATTTCCCTTTCTCCTGTTCCATAATCAGGCGCAGGAACATCAGTACCAGGTCCGATATAATTTTTCTTTACTAATTCTGATGTATAACGCCTCGTAATTTTTTGCAGCTCGAACGTGCTATAATCACGTGGATTTATTTTAATGCCGCCTTTTGCACCACCAAAAGGAACATTTACAATAGCGCATTTATAAGTCATTAATGCAGCAAGTGCCATTACTTCATCCTGATTTACTTCTTCACTAAAACGAATACCACCTTTACACGGTGTTTTATGATGTGAATGTTGAGCACGATAAGCTTCTATTACTTCAATTGTGCCGTCATCTCTGCGGATAGGAAATTTCATCCGGTAAACCGCATTGCAAGCTTTTATTTGTTCAAGAATTCCCGTTTCCCATTTTGTAAATTTTGATGCTTTATCAAAACTCCTGGTTACGCTTTCAAAAAAATTATACTGTTGATCTGCCATCGTTAGATTTTTAATTCGTTATAAAATATACTAATGAACGTTTGTTGTTTTTGTATTGAAAAAAAATTATGCTTTGTCTGTTTCGCCTTTTTCTAATCTTTTAATTTTTCTGTCAAGATTTATAAGATAGATAAACAAGCCAAATACAATTATTACCACAACTGCCATAACTACAAAAATTTTTCCGTTGCTGTTCATAAAATCTGTAGGTTCTTCTTTTCCATAATTCATTTGCTGCGCAAAACTGCTTGCCAGCATTGAACAAAATAAAATTAGAAGTGACAATTTTTTATACTTAAGCATGGCTCAAAATTTTTTCTTTATAATTCTGTAATCGTATGCGTAAAGTTGTAATCCATACACCCAATAATATCCAGCCAATACTTGCAGGCAGGAATACTGTTTCCATTTCCGGTGTTGTATCGTTTGGATTTAAACCAGGATTGCCCTGGCTTCCCCGACCACCGGGATGCAATGATTCTGTGAGTCTTGGTAAAATCCATATTGTAGGAAATAACATGGCAAAAGCAAAAATATTGTACACTGCGGCTAATCGGGCTCTCTT
This sequence comes from uncultured Parafilimonas sp., assembly GCA_964236165.1. GTDB lineage: Bacteria > Bacteroidota > Bacteroidia > Chitinophagales > Chitinophagaceae > Parafilimonas. Next base: position 1,178 of record CAXSDU010000113.1, read on the forward strand.
ATTATCGTCAGTAACTGAACCTCTTAAAACAAAGTAGGCAAGATAAATAAGCAACGCAATTGCAGCACCATTTTGTTTCGGATCACCACTCCAAGGCTTTCCCCATTGATAGTTCGCCCATATTGCTCCGGTTATTATTCCCAGAATACCAAACACTAATCCAGTGCGGGCAAACTCAAGCGAATAAATATCATAAACAGGATTGGGTTTTGCAAGAAACCGTATGGCATAAATTACCGATATAATAAATAATGTTTGCATGCAAAACCACATCGGTACATGAAAGAATAAATTTCTAACGGTTTGCTGCATTCTGCCATCGAGAACAGGAATTTTTACAAGAAAGCCCATGGTGCATGTATATAATAATAACACAAAACTTAATATTTTCCACCACCAGTTTTTAAGCATGCATACGTTTTAAATGTTGCTGAAAGCATATTACTTTCTGCGCCGCAAAGTTATAGGAAAGCTTTACAAAGAATATTTAATTAAAAATAAATTCTTCATAAATAATAACATCAGTCCCTCCACAAAAAAGGAAATAAAATAATTGATAGGATTACAATTAAAATATCAAAACAAAACAATAATAAAACCATTTGCCACCATCCGGTTTGTATGGCATCACTAAAAGATTTGTTCGCAATTTTTCCAAGTAATAAAAGCTGCGGAATAATAATTGGAAAACCCATTATCGCCATCAATGCTGCCTGCTGTTGTGCTTTTGCAGCAATGGCTGCAAGAAAAGTAAATACAAAACTTAAACCAACAGAGCCTAAAAAACTTACCAATAAAAACTGGTAAAAATGTATAAGCGGATTGCCTAATAATAAAATAAAAATGAGCAATGTAAGCAAGCTCATAAGCAACATTAAAACGGAATTAAAAATTAGTTTAGCAATTATATAATTAACAGCGCCTGAAATAGTAAAATAGTATAACATTCTGCCTTTACTATCCTGCAAAAAACTTTTGGCAACGGCGTTTATGGCAACAAACAATTGAACTATCCAGAACAGTGCATTCCAGATTTCATTCTCAGGCTGCCCGGTTGAAAGATAAATGATAAATACAGTTGAAGCCACATACAATAACACGCCATAAAACGTGTATTGCTGGCGCGTTTCAAGCAAAACATCTTTTTTAACGAGTGCAATTATTTGTTTTAATGAAGAGTTCATTCTTACACACAAATATATCCTTCAAAATTTTTATCAATTATTATGCACATACAACTTTATACAGTAAATTTTTTTGCACTTATATTTGCGGCTCAAAATTTTTGTTGTGCCTGTAAAATTCACTAAAGAAACTTATTTATACTGGTATGAACTTATGCAGCTCATCAGGCAATTTGAACTGAAAGCTGAAGAAATGTACAAGATGGCCGGAAAGATTCGTGGTTTCTTTCATGCTTATATAGGTCAGGAAGCAATTGCCGCCGGTTGTATGACAGCAACAAGACAAGAAGATATTTATATAACGGCTTACCGCGATCATGGACTTGCACTGGCAAAAGGCGCAAGTGCAAATGAATGTATGGCTGAATTATATGGTAAGGCAACCGGACTTGCAAAAGGTAAAGGTGGCAGCATGCACTTCTTTAGTAAAGAACATTTTTTCTATGGCGGTCATGGTATTGTGGGCGGACAAATTGGTGTTGGCGCAGGTATTGCTTTTGCTGAAGATTATAAAGGCACCGATAATGTAGTACTTTGTTTTTTTGGTGATGGCGCTGCAAGACAAGGCGTGTTGCACGAAACCTTTAATCTTGCCATGCTTTGGAAAATACCCGTAGTTTTTATTTGTGAAAATAACCACTATGCAATGGGTACTTCAATTGAAAGGACTTCTAACGTTATAGATATTTATAAACTGGCAGATGCCTATGAAATGCCTGGGGATAAAGTAGATGGAATGAGTGCAGAAGCCGTTCACGAAGCCATTACAAGAGCTGTAAAAAGAGCTAGAGAAAAAGGCGGACCAACATTGCTTGAAATGAAAACCTATCGTTATAAAGGTCATTCAATTTCAGATCCCGGAAAGTACAGAACAAAAGAAGAGCTTGAAGAATACAGAGTAAAAGATCCGGTTACTATAGTTTTAAAAACAATCAAGACAAATAAATTTGCGAGCGACGAAGAAATAAAATCGATTGATGACCGCATAGCAAATATTGTTGAAGAAGCTGTGAAATTTGCAGAAGAAAGTCCTTGGCCAGATGATGATGAAGTTTTAAAAGATGTGTATGCAGATAAAAACTATCCTTTTATTGTTGACTAATAATTTTTAATCAATTTAAATTTTTAAAGAAATTATGGCTGACGTGATAACGCAAAACACAAGCGATGATAATGTAATTTTAAAAGCAAAAGGTTTCTGGGCAAAAAATCAAAAGCCTGTATCAATTCTGCTAGGTATAATTATAGTTTTGGTTGGTGGCTGGTATGTTTACAATAATTATATCGTGGCACCAAAAGAACAGGAAGCTGAGAAAATAATGTATAAAGCTGAAGAATATTTTCGTCAGGATTCTTTAAAACTTGCTTTGAATGGCGATCAGTTTAATCGCGGCTTTGTTTATATAATTAATAATTATGGTTCAACAAAAGCCGGCAACCTGGCAAAATATTATGCAGGTGTTTGTTATTTAAGAACCAGTGATTTTAATAAAGCCGTTAATTATTTAAATGATTTTAGTACAGATGCAAAGCAAATTCAAATGATGGCTTACGGCGCGTTGGGTGATGCTTATAGTGAATTGAATAAAAACGACGATGCAATAAATTATTATAAGAAAGCCGCAAATGAATTTACTGATGATGCAACTATGAGCAGTGAATATTTATTTCGCGCCGCTTTAAAACTTGAAACGCTTGGCAAGAACAGTGAAGCATTGGATTTGTACAAAGAACTGAAAGAAAAATATCCTACTACAGAAAGAGGTAATTCTGCTGATAAATATATTTATCGCTTAAGTATTATTCCAAATGATTTTAGCGCAAAATAAATGGCTACAAAAGGAAATAACGCATTACAGAAAGGCATCCCCAAATTAAAGGATGCCTTTGTTCTTATTATCAAAACTGAATGGAACAAACATATAGTTGATAAGCTTGAAGCCGGTGCAATAAATATTTTCAAAGAACAAAATATCAGCTATAAAACTTTAATTGTGCCAGGCGCTTTTGAAATCCCCTTCGTTATAAAATCTTATACAGAAAGCAATCAAAAAAAAGCAGATGCATTTATCACTCTAGGTACAGTTATAAAAGGCGATACACCACATTTTGATTATGTATGTAAAGCAATAACAGATGGTGTGCTCTCATTAAATATGTTGCTTGATGTACCCGTGATTTTTGGTGTGCTTACAGTAAATAATGAGCAACAGGCAGTAGACAGAGTTGGAGGTAAAGAAGGTAATAAAGGAGAAGAATCAGCCATCTCTGCAATAAAAATGATTGCGTTAAACAGGAAGCTAAAATATAATTGAAATTTTAGAAGCAGTAGCATGAATGTTCAGATTTTCATACCATGTTTTGTTGATCAGTTGTATCCAACCGTTGCATTTAATATGGTTAAGGTTTTGGAGAAAGCAGGTTGCAAAGTTTCGTACAATACAAATCAAACATGTTGTGGGCAACCTGCTTTCAATGCAGGTTTTTGGGGCGAAGCAAAAGATGTATGCACAAAATTTTTAAAAGATTTCAGCGGTGATGAATGCATCATTGCACCAAGTGCAAGCTGTGTAGGTTTTGTAAGAAATTATTATGAAAAATTATTTGAAGATTCAATACATATAACAGAAATAAAAAAATTGCGCACACATATATATGAGTTAAGTGATTTTTTAGTGAACGTTTTACATTACACAAATTTTAATGCAAGCCTTAATGCAGTTGCAACGTATCACGATAGTTGCGCTGCTTTGCGCGAATGCAATCTTAAAAAAGAGCCGCGCATACTTTTAAATAATGTTGACGGTTTACAATTGGTTGAAATGTATGACGTGGAAACTTGCTGCGGCTTTGGTGGCACTTTCGCTGTAAAGTTTGAATCTATAAGTATAGCCATGGCAGATCAGAAAATTACAAATGCAAACCAAACAAAAGCGGAATACATTATAAGTACAGATATGAGTTGTTTAATGCATATTGATGGTCGCATAAAAAATAAACAATCAGCATTAAAAGTTTTACATCTTGCTGACGTGCTGGCAAACTTTTAATTTTGCCACGTGAAGTACCAAACCGGTGATGATATAATTATCCTCCATACAAAAGAAGAAGGAAAAGTGATAGAAGTGCTTAACAAGAATATGTTACTTGTTGAAGTGCGCAATGTGCGTTTTCCTGTATATATTGACCAGGTTGATTTCCCTTACTTTCATCGCTTCACAAATAAAAAAGAAACACCGTCAAAAAAAGTAACTAAAAAATATATTGATGATGTTCCAAAAGAAAGAGCTGCATCGTCAATAAAAAAAGAAGAAGGTGTTTGGCTTTCGCTGATTCCAAAATTTTCGTTGGATGATTTTAATGATGAAATAGTTGAATCTTTCAAACTTTATCTTGTAAATAAAAACAATATTGGTTATAAATTTCAATACATACAATTATTTTTCGGCGAAGAAGATTTTGAATTGAAAGGAGAAATTTTATCAAACAGAGATTTTTATTTGCATGACATTCCGTTCAGCGAGTTTAATGATAATCCTTCTTTCAGTTTTGATTTTGATTTGATTACTACAGATAAAACAAAAGCAGATCATTACGAAACATTATTAAAACTAAAACCCAAACAATTATTTCAGCGCATTGAAGAAATGAAGCAGAAAAATGAACCTACAATTGTTTTTAATTTGTTTGATAAATATCCTGATAAACAAGTTGAAGAAATAATTGAAGTGCCGGAAACTGTTCATAAAAAATATAAAGCGTATGAGGCAGAAAAAATACGTGAACATTTAGAACCTGCAAGAAGTGTTGTTGACTTGCACATAGAAAAACTAACAGATGAATGGCTGCATTTAAGCAATTTTGAAATCCTCACATTGCAACTGAAAGAATTTGAAAAATGGTATGAGCTTGCTGCAGCACATCATCAAACAAACATGATTGTTATACATGGCGTTGGAACCGGGAAATTGCGCGATGAAATACATGATATTCTTAAAACAAAAAAAGAAGTAAAAACTTTTATTAATCAGTACGATCCGCGTTTTGGTTATGGTGCTACAGAAATTTATTTTAACACTTAAAAGCTTATTACGTTTTCAAAAACTTTATAGGTTCTTATAATTTCAACTATAGTTACTTCTGTTGATTTTTAAAAGCAATCAGCAAATACATGTTGGTAATTGTTGAATTTATTATATACTGCATATTTGCAAAGCTAAAACCATAACTAAAAAGATGGATGAGCCAATTCATAAAGAACATAATCGCACACAATTCCAGGTTGATCGTGTAGCATTTTTTAGCGATGCAGTAATTGCTATTGCTATAACATTAACGGTGCTGGAAATCAAAATTCCTGAAATGGGCCAAAACACAAGTATTAAACAAATAATTGCGCAGTATGGAAGCAGCATTATTTTGCATGTGCTTGCTTTATTGGTTGGGTTTTGGACGATTGGAAATTTATGGATACGGCATCATGCATTATATGAACACATTGTTAATTATAACGAAAACTTAATACGGTTTAATCTTTTTTTCTTGCTTTCTATAATGGTGTTGCCTGTTTCTATTTCATTTTTATTTGAGACTAATCAGCCTGTTCACTTTAAATTTTCCTGTTACTTTATAAACCTTTTTTTATGCAGCTTTACTTATAGCTTAATGGTATTGCTCATCTTTCATAAAAAAAACAATTTTTCCAGCCTAAAAGACAGACAAAAAATAAAAAAATTAAAGGAAGATTCTTTTACAGGCAGTACAGCTTTTTTTGTTGTAACAGTATTAATTCTTTTTAATGTAAGCTGGTATTATCTTGGCTTTTTAATAGTACCGGTAATGAAATTTATTTCGCGGAGAGCATCAAGAAATAAATTGCCGCATGCGCATTAGTAAACTAATGTTACTTCTTTCAATAATACATTTTTGTAATCTTGCAATATGACAAACCATCGTAATGCACCTGTTGATCTGAGTAAAGAAGAATTTAAAAAGATTGGTTACAAACTAATAGATTCAATTGCGGATTTTTTAAACACGATTAAAGAAAAACCTGTTACAACCGGTGAATCACCCAAACAATTGCAAGCAATTCTTGGCAATGCATCATTACCGGAAAATGGTTTGCCTGCTGATGAATTATTTGCCAAAGCAACAGGTTTATTATTCAATCATTCTTTATTAAATGGACATCCAAAATTTTTCGGTTACATAACATCTTCGCCTGCGCCAATTGGTGCACTTGCAGATTTATTAGCCGCTGCTATTAATCCAAATGTTGGTGCAAATATTTTAAGCCCGATGGCAACTGAAATTGAAAAACAAACAGTAAAATGGCTTGCAGAATTTATTGGCGTTCCAACATCTTATGGCGGAATACTTGTGAGTGGCGGAAACATGGCAAACTTTACAGCTTTCTTAGCTGCAAGAACAATTAAAGCTCCAAAAAGTATAAAGGAAAATGGAATATCAAACGATGCACAGAAATTAGTTATTTATTGCCCGAAAACTACGCATACGTGGATAGAAAAAGCTGCTGTTTTATTTGGACTTGGCACAAAAGCAATTCGTTGGATAGAAACAAATGCTGATAGCAAAATGAACAACACGGCATTGGAACAAACCATAAAAAATGATTTGCAAAACAGTTGCAAACCCTTAATGGTAATTGGTACTGCAGGCGATGTAAGTACCGGCGCTGTTGATGACCTTAAAGGCATTGCTGCAATTTGTAAAAAATACGATCTGTGGTTTCATGTAGATGGCGCGTATGGAATTCCTGCTGCCGTAATACCGCAATTAAAACCAATGTTTGCAGGTATTGAAGATGCGGATTCTATCGCACTTGATCCGCATAAATGGTTGTACAGCCCGCTGGAAGCCGGTTGTACATTGGTAAAAGATCACAACCATTTAATTGAAACATACAGCTCGCATCCTGTGTATTATAATTTTGGTAACGATGAACCTTCCACACAGAATTATTATGAATATGGCTTGCAGAATTCACGCGGCTTTCGTGCATTAAAAGTATGGATCGCATTACAACAGGTTGGCAGAAGCGGTTATGAAAAAATGATTGGGGATGATATTCAACTTTCAAAATTATTATTTAAACTGGCAAATAATCATCCTGAGCTGGAAAGTATTTCTCAGCATCTTAGTATTTGTACATTCAGATATGTGCCTTTAAATTTCAACATTGATCAGGACAAAGAAAATTATCTAAACAAATTAAATGAAGCTTTGCTGAATACATTACAAAAAAATGGCGAAGTATTTTTATCAAACGCAGTTGTAAACAAAAAATATTGTTTAAGATGTTGTATTGTAAATTTCAGAACTACGGAAAAAGATATAGAAGAAGTTGTAGAGATCGTAGCGAAAGAAGGCAGAAAAGTACACGTACATTTACAACAACAAACATTATCATAAGAAATATTTGGAACCATTTTTTTTGATATAAAAATGTATTAAAACTCCGTACCATTAATTTTTAAAAATGAAAACTTCATTAATTAGCTTAAACAGCTTATTTAAATCTTTATTGTTTTTTATGTTGATGGTTTCTGTGTTTTCCTGTAAAAAAGATAGTGCTGAAACCAATGGGAATTTTTTAAAAGGTTATTGGATTTATTTAAATGGTGCCCAAGTTTATTATGATGGAACAAGTGATTCTGCAATCGGCACAAAAGTGCCTGATAATAATGTTGGTTTTGATTTTGTAGTTGGCGAAAATTATTGGCAGGATCTTAAAAAAACTTCTGACACAACATGGGTTCTTGATCATATTGTAAGATTAAATAACGGCACAAAAACATATAATCCTACAACCTTTAAAAAAATGAATAATAATATAATAGTAGCAAATATATCTGGTTATGGAAGAGATACGTTAACCAAAAAGCCTTAAGCTTAATCGTTATAGGTAATTCCTATAATTATGTACTTTAAAAAATAACAATGGAAGAAAGAGAAAATTTTAATACTGCAAAGGCTCCGCGTATGAGCCAGGTTTTTCCACAAGCTGTTATTGCAGGCAATTTTATATTCTTGTCAGGTACTGCTGGTTTAGATATTACTTCAGGAAAAGTTATTAGTGCTGATTTTGAAGATCAAACAAGACAATGTTTTCAAAACATTAAAATCATTTTGGAAGAAGCAGGAAGTAATTTGAGCAAAATTGTTAAAACAACCATTTTCATGGTATCAGGTAACGACTTTAATATTATCAATAAAATTTATGGTGAGTTTTTTCCTGATAACCCGCCGGCGCGTAGCACACCGCAGGTCATTCCTTTTCCTGCAGGAATTTTAATTTCGGTAGAATGTATAGCACTTCGCTAAAAAAAATGAATAATATTAATTTATCCATCACTAATCATTACAGTTTGCAATAACATGGCATAAATAAATTCAACAGGAATAATTTAAAATAAAACGTTCCATTTTATCGTATTTAAATAATCAAAAAACAAATTTGTATCTTTTCCGCCAGTAAAGATTTTTTTTACACAATGAAAACCTGTGGACGGCTGTTTGTGTTGTTGATTTTAACCTGCTCATCGCTTTGTGCGTTTTCTCAATTTCGCAAGTACTCCAACGAATTTTTAAACATCGGTGCAGGTGCACGCGGACTTGCAATGGGCGGTGCCCAGGTTGCCAGCGCGGAAGATGGAAATGCAGGTTACTGGAATCCTGCGGGTTTGGTTAATGTTATTGATAATCCTTCCATTTCTTTAATGCACGCAGAATATTTTGCAGGTATTGGTAAATATGATTATCTCTCTGCTGCGATACCTATGAACAGCAGTTACAGAACACTCGGTTTTTCGTTACTGCGTTTTGGCGTAGATGATATTCCGAATACTTTATTTTTGGTGCAGCCCGATGGTTCGCTTGATTATAATAATATTCAAAGTTTTTCTTCTGCTGATTATGCTTTTTTAATGAGTTATGCACAGGTTATAAGCGATAATGATGCAGCACAAATAAGCTGGGGCGCAAACACAAAAATAATTTACCGCAATGTGGGCAGTTTTGCAAAAGCCTGGGGTTTTGGTTTTGATGCAGGCTTTTTATATCGCAGTGCAGGATTACGTTTTGGCGTATCGGCAAGAGATCTTACAACAACATTTAATGCCTGGAGTTTTTCTTTTACAGATGAAGAGAAGCAGGTTTTGTATTTAACTAATAACGATATTCCGGTTAAATCAACAGAGCTTACATCACCGAGATTAGTGCCTGCAATTGGTTATAATTTCAGGCTTGCCAATAAACTGCATTTACTTACTGAAGCAGATTTTGATGTTACGTTCGATGGTCAGCGTAATACGCTCATCAGCTCAAATCCAATTAGCATCGATCCGAAATTTGGCATGGAAGTAAACATTAGTAACATCGTTTTTATAAGAGCAGGCGTTTCAAATTTTCAAAGAGCGCTGGCAGATGGCGATACTTTAAATCAGAAAAAAGTTTGGATATATCAGCCTTCTTTAGGCGCAGGTTTTAAAGTAGGTAATGTTGCAATTGATTATGCGTTTACCAATCTTGCCAATCAAAGCAATCCTTTATATACAAATGTTTTTTCTTTGTACAT
>CAXSDU010000114.1:0-10756 GCA_964236165.1 uncultured Parafilimonas sp.
TTTTAGCGCACATGGATTTTTAAAAAAAGATATCGCTGATAAATTAGGTTTGAAGCAGGGAATACCTGTAACGTATAAAGCCGGCGATCAATTAAATAATGCACTTTCATTAAATGTTTTGCAACCTGATGAAGTTGCTGCAACAGCAGGTACATCAGGTGTTATTTATGCAGTTACTGATAAGCTTGTTTATGATAAACAAAGCAGGATAAACAGTTTTGCGCATGTTAATCATGCACAGGAAAGAAGAATTGGTGTACTGCTCTGTATAAACGGAACGGGTATAATGAATAGCTGGACAAAAAAAATAATTGCTTCAGGTAAATCATATCAGCAATTAAACGCAGAAGCAGAAAATATTTCTGCAGGCAGTGATGATTTATTTATTATTCCTTTTGGTAATGGCGCAGAACGTATGCTTAATAATAAATTAATTGGTGCATCAATTAAAAATATTGATTTGAATAAACATACTGCATTGCATATTTACTGTGCTGCGCAAGAAAGCATCGCTTATGCGTTTCGTTATGGGTTAGATATAATGCGCGAAAATAATATTCATCCAAAAATTATACGAGCCGGTAAAGCAAATATGTTTTTAAGTGATGTGTTTATTAATGCTTTTGTAAATGTAACAAACACACCTGTTGAATTATATGAGAATGATGGAAGCGTGGGTGCCGCGTTAGGAGCTGGTATTGGTGCAAAAATATTTTCCAATGAAAAAGAGGCGTTTTCAAACATGCAATGCTTAAAAATTATTCAACCAAATGCAAAACATGAATATGACATACATTACGAAAAATGGAAAGAATATTTATCACTTGAATTAAATGATCTTTAGGAAATAAAATTTCAACAAGTAAATTTTTATAATGAAAGTAACAACAGGTAATAAAGAATTTTTTACAGGTATCAATCAAATTAAGTTTGAAGGCAACGAAACTGATAACCCGCTTGCATTTCGTTGGTATGATGAAAATAAAATCGTTGCCGGCAAACCAATGAAAGAGCATTTACGTTTTGCGTGTGCTTACTGGCATTCATTCAGTAATGTTGGAAGCGATCCGTTTGGTGAAGGCACACATTTATATTCATGGAATGAAAAAACAGATGCTGTTGATCGTGCAAAAGATAAAATGGATGCAGCATTTGAATTCATTACAAAAATGAATTTGCCGTATTATTGTTTTCATGATGTTGACGTGGTTGATTATACAAACAATATTAACGATAATGATAATCGTTTACAAGCATTGGTTGATTATGCAAAACAAAAGCAACAGCAATCAGGCGTAAAATTATTATGGGCAACTGCTAATCTTTTTTCGCATCGTCGTTATATGAATGGTGCCGCGACTAATCCAGATTTTCATGTGCTTTCACATGCAGCAGCACAAGTAAAAACAGCGCTTGATGCAACAATTGAATTAGGTGGAGAAAATTATGTTTTCTGGGGCGGACGCGAAGGTTATATGAGTCTGCTTAATACAAATATGAAACGTGAACAGGAGCATCTTGCTATGTTTTTACACAAAGCAAAAGATTATGCAAGAGCAAATGGTTTTAAAGGAACTTTTTTTATTGAACCAAAACCATGCGAACCAACAAAGCATCAATACGATTATGATGCAGCAACTGTAATAAGTTTTTTAAGACAATATGATTTACTAAATGATTTTAAGCTGAACATTGAAGTAAATCATGCAACACTTGCTGGTCATACATTCACACATGAACTGCAGGTTGCTGCAGATGCAGGTTTGCTTGGCAGTATTGACGCCAATCGCGGCGATTATCAAAATGGATGGGATACTGATCAGTTTCCTAATAATATAAATGAGCTGGTTGAAGCAATGCTTATTATTCTTAATGCAGGGGGTTTTAGCGGCGGCGGTATAAATTTCGATGCAAAAATCAGGCGTAATTCTACTGATCCTGCAGATCTGTTTTATGCACACATTGGCGGTATAGATAATTTTGCAAGAGCTTTAATTATTGCAGATAAAATTTTACAGGATGGCGAGTATTCTAAATTGCAAAAAGAAAGATATGCTTCTTATGATGCTGAAAAAGGAAAAGCGTTTGAAGCAGGAAAATTATCATTAGAAGATTTGAAGCAATATGCAATTGATAATGATGAACCAAAAATAATAAGTGGCAAGCAGGAATATTTTGAAAACCTTATTAACAAATTTATCTAATCAAAAGAAAGCAGGGATAAGCATTGGTGTTTCAGAACGATATTTTAAATAATTTTCTCCAAATTCGGTTATCAATTTTTTCTCTTCTAAAAATATTCCGACAATGGTATAAACTGTAATGCACAAGCACGAAATTAAATTACTCAATAAAGGATTATATAAAAATATAAACCAGATAAAACCTAAAGTTGCACTGTATAATGGATGGCGTACAAATTTATAAAGACTGGTTTTTATAAGCGTTCTTTCCACTGGCTTCTTGCGGAATACGTCTGCGCCACTTAGATCAAAAAAAAATCTTTTTGTAAATAAAAGCATGATTAAACCGCAAATTATTATTCCTGCAACAGCAAGTATTTCTTCCATATGAATTACGTTCCATAAAAGAAAACTATGCATGGTAAAATTGCAGCTCATGGCAAACCCTAATGTAATTAATGCAAAAAGAGAATAAGCTATTCTATAAAATTTATAATTAGATTTCATAAGCAACTGCGCTCTTTGTTTAAATACATCAGATGCAAATACACTGTGCAATAAACAAAATAACATCCATACAAAAAATAGTAACAAGTGTTGATTTATCATACTTAAAAATTAATATAACAATAAGCTTTTTAGAGCCGCTTGTTAAAATATATTAAAGAAGATTTTCTTATTAAACACAGTGTAAACACTAAAGTCAATTGATGCAAAATTTATAAAATTATGAAAAAGTATCTTTTATTTTTCGCATTCGCAGCATTAACAAGTACTATTTTTGCTCAGCAAACAACTCCTGCAACTCCTGCAAAGAAAACTGAGACACATGCAAAAACTGCAAAGAAAAGTGAAGCTAAATCAAGCATTGCAAAACCTGAAAAAAATACTAAGGCAAAACACAAAAAATTAAAAGTAAAAAGCGGTAAGAAGAAAGCAGCTACTGCAAAAAAATCAGTAAAAACTAAAGGAACAACACAGCCGGCTAAATAACATTAATTCATTAAACAAAAAAGCCCGTTAATTTAACGGGCTTTTATTTATTATAATTTTTTTTAAAAATTACCTGCTGGCGTAACGGTTTGTCTTCCCTGCAATCTGCCGCCTTTCATTAAACCATCATACTGACGCAATAATAAATGTGTTTCTATTTGTTGTAATGTATCTAAAATAACTGCAACCATAATCAGTAAAGATGTTCCTCCATAAAAAGTACTAAAACTTTGCGTAACGCCAAGACGCTCAGCAAAACCCGGAAGAATGCCAACCAGTGCAAGAAATATTGCACCGGGTAAAGTTACTTTATCCATTATGGCACCTATATAATCTGCAGTAGGTTGTCCGGGTTTAACGCCTGGAATAAACCCATTATTTCTTTTCAGATCTTCACTCATTTGTTTTGGATTGAAAATAAGTGCAGTATATAAAAATGTAAATGCAATAACCATCACTGCATAAACAACCATATACCATGCATTTTTGTGATCAGAAAATATCTTTACGATTCCTTGGGCAGAATTAAGATTAGTGAAAGAAAAAAGCGTGGGTAAAAACATAATTGCCTGTGCAAAAATGATTGGCATTACGCCTGCACTGTTAACTTTTACAGGTAAAAATTGCCTTGCACCTCCAAATTGGCGATTACCAATTATTTGTTTTGCGTAATTAACAGGAATTTTTCGAACGCCTTGAATTAATATAATTAAACCCATAATTATTCCAACAAGAATAGCAATCTCAATTAAAAATATTAGTAATCCGCCACCGCCGTTTTGTTGCTTACTTTGAAACTCCTGGATAACAGCTGTTGGGAAACGGCCTAAAATTCCTATCATAATGATTATAGAAGTACCGTTACCTAATCCTTTATCCTGAATTTTTTCGCCAAGCCACATTACAAATAAAGTACCAGCTGTAAGAATAATTATAGTTGATGCGAAAAAATAACTTTGATATGCAGGTAATAATGCAACCGCATAAGAAGGGCTTTTAAGATAAGCAACATAAGCACTTGCTTGCAAAGCCGTAACACCAACGGTTAAATAGCGCGTCCATTGATTAATTTTTTTACGGCCACTCTCTCCTTCTTTTTGTAATTTTTGCATTTGAGGAACAAGAATTGTCATCAATTGCATAAAGATAGATGCAGAAATATAAGGCATAACACCTAAAGCAAAAATGGATGCATGAGAAAATGCGCCGCCTGCAAACGTATCGAATAGTCCAAGCAACCCATTGTTTCCGGTGCTTGCAGCAGCCTGATCTAACTTATTAGGATCAAGACCCGGCAACACAATATGAACACCAACTCTATATATAAGAATAAGGACAAGCGTTGTAACAATTTTATTTCGCAGCTCTTCAATGCCCCAAATATTCTTAATTGTTTGAATAAATTTTTTCACTGAAAAATATTAGTAGATAATTTAAAACGCATTATTATTGCGTTGACAAATATCGGCAAAAAAATCACTTTACAATTTCTATACTTCCACCAGCACTTTCAATAGCAGACTTTGCCTTTTCGCTAACAGCATTCACTTTAAAGTTAAGTTTTGTTGTTAGTTCACCGCTGCCTAAAATTTTCACTCTATCTGTTTTACTAACAAGTCCGTTACTGTATAAGTTTTCAAAATTGAATTCAGAAAGATTATACTTCTCATTTAAACTTTCAATCTGCGATAGATTAAAAACTTTATAAACAATCTTGTTATTGTTTTTAAATCCGCGTTTTGGTAAACGGCGTTGAATAGGCATCTGACCACCTTCATGTGCCATTTTACTTTTATAACCTGTACGGCTTTGCCCGCCTTTATTACCTTTTGTTGAAGTACCACCTTTACCGCTGGCTTCACCGCGTCCTAAACGTTTTGCTTTGTGAACAGAGCCTTCAGCAGGCTTTAAATTATGAAGTTTCATTTTTGTGATTTTAACTTAACGCTCCGCACAAACGGGGCTCGCTTAAATAATTTATAATAATTGTTATGATAACTCTTCCACTTTTACAAGATGATCCACCTTGCGAACCATACCTAAAATTTGTGGTGTTGCTTCAACTTCTTTTACAGAATGAAGCTTGTTTAAACCAAGAGCTTTTAGAGTAAGCTTTTGACGCTCTGATCTGTCTATTCCGCTTTTAACTTGTGTTATTTTAATTTTCATAATCAAAGTCATTTTTTAATTAGCCATTTTGATTAGTCATTAAGGCATTTATTAAAACTTATTGATTCCTTAACTTATCTCTAATGACTTTTTATCCTTGAAATACTCTGCTTAATTTTAAATTACGTTCTTTAGATACCTGTATCGGTTCTCTTAATAAAGTAAGTGCTTTAATAGTTGCTTTAACCACGTTATGTGGATTTGCAGAGCCAAGACTTTTTGCCAGTACATCAGTTACGCCAGCACTTTCTAATACAGCACGCATACTTCCACCTGCAATTACACCAGTACCATGTGCTGCAGGTTTAATTAAAACTTTTGCCGCACCTTCTTTTGCAAACTGGTCATGTGGGATAGTACCATGCATAATAGGAACTTTAATTAAATTCTTTTTTGCATCTTCTATGCCTTTTGTAATTGCTTCCTGTACTTCTTTAGCTTTACCTAAACCCTGACCCACTACTCCATTTTCATTACCTACGACTACTAACGCTGAAAAACTAAAAGTACGCCCGCCCTTTGTTGTTTTCACAACCCGGTTTATTGAAACTACTTTTTCTTTTAGTTCTACTTCACCGCCCGGCTTAACTTTATTTACAATAATTTTTGCCATTATAAACTATAAATTAATTTAAAATTGAAGACCACCTTTTCTCGCACCATCAGCTATTGCTTTTACACGACCATGATATAAATATCCACTTCTGTCAAATATAACTTTCGTTATACCTAATTCAGTTGCTTTCTGTGCAATTGCAGCACCAACAAGCTTTGATTTTTCAGTTTTATTTACTTTTTGTACAATTATATCTTTATCTTTTGATGATGCTGCTGTAATAGTTTTACCTGTTTCATCATCAATAATCTGCGCATAAATTTCCATATTACTTCTGAAAACAGAAAGCCTGGGTTTATCATTAGTACCCACTGTATTTTTGCGGATGCGATAACGAATTTTTTGTCTTCTTAAAACCTTTGTATCCATAATAATTTTATTTACCAGCTGCTTTACCAGCTTTACGACGAATTGTTTCTGTTGAATATTTAACACCCTTTCCTTTATAAGGTTCAGGTTTACGTAAACCGCGAATTTTAGCAGCTACCTGACCCAAAAGTTGTTTATCTACACCTTCAATTATAATTTTTGGATTTTGTCCTTTCTCTGTTGCTGTTGCAATCTTTAATTCTTTAGGAACTTCAAAAATTATATTGTGTGAATAACCTAAAGAAAGATCTAAAACATTTCCCTGATTTGTGGCTTTAAAACCCACACCTACTAATTCAAGTTCTTTTTTATAACCATCAGTAACGCCTTTAACCATATTCGCAATTAAGGCTCTATATAAGCCATGTAATGAACGATGCCGAATCTGGTCTGTAGGACGTGAAATATTTATCACACCATCAGTAGATTCAACGCTGATATCTCTGTCAATAGATTCTTTTAATTCGCCTTTAGGTCCTTTTATAGTTACCACGTTATCTTTTCCCACATTAACTGTTACACCTTTTGGAAGATTAACAGGAGCTTTACCAATACGAGACATAATAAAAATTTATTTCTAATTTACGAAATATGACATAATACTTCACCGCCAACATTTTGTGCTTTCGCCTGCTTATCAGTCATTACACCTTTTGATGTACTGATAATTGCAATACCCAATCCATTTATTACTCTTTTAAAATCCGTTGGTCTGGAATATTGTCTTAATCCGGGCCGGCTAACTCTTTCAAGAGAACGGATCGCAGGTTGTTTTGTTTGAGCATCATACTTCAAAGCAATTTTAATAATGCCTTGCTTACTATCATCTTCAAACTTATATTTTAAAATGTAGCCTTGATCGTACAAAATCTCGGTAATGCGCTTCTTTAAATTAGAAGCAGGAATATCTACTACACGATGGCCAGCCATTTGTGCATTACGAACTCTTGTAAGGAAATCTGCTATAGGATCAGTTACCATTATAATTCAAATTGAATATTATTGATTGAAATTTTTACCAGCTTGCCTTTTTTATGCCAGGAATTTTACCATTTAAAGCCATATCACGAAACATAATTCTTGACACACCGAAATATCCAACATATCCACGGGGGCGACCCGTTAGCTGGCATCGATTTTTTAAACGAACCGGTGATGCGTTTCGTGGTAATTTATCAAGCCCTGCATAATCGCCTGCTTCTTTTAAGGCTGTACGCTTTGCCGCATATTGTGCAACCATACGTTCTCTTTTTTTTTGCCTGGCTTCGATTGATTTTTTTGCCATAATATATTCTAATATTAATCTTAATTATTTTTTGCTTTAAAAGGCATTCCCAATTCTTTCAATAACTCGTATGCCTCTTCGTTATTTTTTCCTGTTGTAACAAATGTTATGTCCATTCCTGTGATCTTATTTACTTTATCAATATCAATTTCAGGAAAAATTATTTGTTCAGTTACACCTAAAGTATAATTACCACGACCATCAAAAGATTTATCATTAATACCTTTAAAATCGCGAACGCGTGGCAATGCAACAGAAATTAACCTGTCAAGAAATTCATACATTTTTTCACCACGTAAAGTAACTCTAGCGCCAATCGGCATTCCTTTACGCAGTTTAAAGTTTGAAATATCTTTTTTGCTGAATGTTGCCACCGCTTTTTGACCTGAAATTTGAGATAATTCATCTAACGCAACGTCAATTAATTTTTTATCTGTAACAGCACCATTTACACCGCGGTTGATACATATTTTTTCGAGCTTGGGTGTTTGCATTATACTTTTATAACCAAATTTTTTCATTAATGCAGGAATAACTTCAGCTTTATATTTTCCTGCCAGCCTTGGAGCGTATTTTTCTGTGCTCATTATTTAATTACCTCCCCTGATTTTTTTGCTGTGCGAATTAATTTTCCGTCTTCGCGGCTGCGTTTAACTTTTGTAGGTACACCGGCTTTTGCATCCCAAAGCATAACATTACTTATATGAATAGGAGCTTCTGTTTTTACTAATCCGCCTTTTGTATTTTTTGCTGATGGTTTGGTGTGCCGAGTCATGATACCAACACCTTCAATCACTACACGAGCATCATCGGGTAAAACTTTTAGAACCTTGTGCGGCTTATAAATTGTTTTGCCATCTTCTTTGCGCGGCTTACTGTTACCTGTAATAACAATAACCATATCCCCTTTCTTTATATTAAACTTTGGTTTAAATCTGTTACTCATTTTTTTTATATAAATGTCAACTATACTTTTTTATAAAACTTCGGGTGCCAGTGAAATAATTTTCATATAACCTTTATCACGAAGTTCTCTTGCTACCGGTCCAAAAATACGTGTACCACGTGGTTCATCTGAAGCATTCAATAATACGACAGCATTGTCATCAAACCTTATATAAGAACCGTCTTTTCTTCTTAATTTATTTGTAGTACGAACAATAACTGCTTTAGAAACTGTTCCTTTTTTTATACCACCGCTTGGTATAGCGTCTTTTACTGTAACAACTATTTTATCACCAATCTTTGCATAATCCTGACCGCTGTTTCCTAACACGCGAATGCATAATACTTCTTTTGCTCCGCTATTATCCGCTACATTAAGGCGACTTTCCTGCTGAATCATTTTTTAAGCTTTAATCTCTCTGCTTTAAGCTTCGAGCATTGTTAATTATTACTGATCACGATCCCGCAGTCAGTAGCTTTATTTCTATTTTGCTTTTTCAACTACTTCAACCAAACGCCAGCGCTTTGTTTTGCTTAACGGGCGGGTTTCCATAATTTTTACTATGTCACCAACAACGCATTCGTTTTTCTCATCATGCGCGTGAAATTTTGTTGTCTTTTTTACGAATTTGCCATAGATGGGGTGCTTAACCCTTCTTTCTACAGCAACAGTTATGGTTTTATCCATTTTACTACTGCGAACTACACCGGTTCTTGTTTTGCGTAAATTTCTTTCTTCTGCTTTTATTTCTTCTGACATTAGATTATGCTTGTAATGTTCTGTTCTTTAATTCTGTTTTTAAACGTGCAACATCTTTACGTAAACCGCGAATACTTAAAGGGTTTTCAAGCGGTGAAATTGCATGCGCAAACTCGAGCTTTTTCAAACGAAGCTTATCTTCAGTTATACGCGCTTTAAGATCTTGTTCATTTAAATCTTTCAAGCTTTTATTAAATTCATTTCTGTTAGCCATTTCTAAAAATTTGTTTTTTATTAAGCCTGTAAATCTCTTCTTGCAATAAACTTTGTTTTGATAGGAAGTTTTTGTGCCGCAAGATGCATGGCTTCTTGGGCCACTTGCTCTGTTACGCCATCGCATTCAAATAAAATGCGGCCTGGTTCCACTACAGCAGCCCAAAATTCAGGATTTCCTTTTCCCTTACCCATTCTCACTTCAAGTGGTTTACGCGTAATTGGCTTATCAGGAAAAATGCGTATCCAAACGTTTCCTTCACGTTTCATTGCGCGTGTAAGCGCTTGCCTTGCAGCTTCAATTTGCCTGTTTGTTAACCAGATTGGTTCCATAGCTTTTAAAGCATATGAACCAAAAGATATAGAAGCTCCGCGCTTAGCAATACTGCGAATTCTACCCTTCTGCGCTTTCCTGTGTTTTGTTCTTTTAGGCTGTAACATTCCAATAATTTAAAGTTTATTAATTTGGAAATGCTTTGTTTTTCACTTGTACATTAGCATTTTTCAAATTAGCACATTGTCTTATCTTCTATTGTCTCTTCTTCCACCGCCACTACGATTATCTCTTTGGTCACGACGATCATCACCCCTATCTCTATCACCACCTGGTCTTCTGTCTCTTCTATCACTTACATCACTCTTTCCACCAATAAAGTTTGGATTTAATTCTCTTGTACCTAAAACTTCACCTTTACATATCCAAACTTTAATTCCAATTTTACCATACACTGTTAATGCGAAAACATTTGCATAATCAATATCCATACGAAAAGTATGCAATGGAACGCGACCTTGTTTTATTTCTTCTGTACGGGCAATTTCAGAACCACCCAAACGTCCTGCAACCTTCACTTTGATTCCTTCAGCACCCATGCGAAGTGATGAAGCAATTGACATTTTAATAGCTCTTTTATAATTGATACGGTTTTCAATTTGCCGTGCAATATTATCACCAACAATCATGGCGTCTAATTCAGGACGTCGAATTTCAAGAATGTTGATCTGAACATCTTCATTACTTGTAAGCTTCTTCAATTCTTCTTTAATCCTGTCAACTTCACCACCGCCTTTACCAATAATAATCCCCGGTTTTGATGTATGAATTGTAACAATCAGTTTACCTAAAGTACGCTCAATAACAATTTTGGAAATGCCACCTTTGTTAATACGTGCGTTTAAGTAATTTCTAATTTTATTATCCTCGATAAGCTTATTGGCAAAAT
>CAXSDU010000115.1:0-10751 GCA_964236165.1 uncultured Parafilimonas sp.
ATAATTATGTTTTTAATGAAGTAATTCCTTTTATAAGAAATAATACAAGCAGCGATACTTTTATTTATACCTGTGGCGCATCGCTTGGCGCATTGCATGCAATGAATTTGTTTTTGAAAAAACCTGATCTTATTAATGGTGCTATTAGCATGAGCGGTGTATATGATCTTACAGAATACACAAAAGGTTACTGGGATGAGCAGGTATACTATAACAGCCCTATACATTACATACCAAACTTAACAGATAGCTGGTATCTTGACAGAATAAACGCGAGCCATCATATTCATATTTATACAGGCAGCGGCGCATTCGAAGCTCCTGAAGCTAATAGAAGATTTTCACAGGTTTTATGGAACAAAAGTATATGGCATGATCTGGATATATGGGGAGCCGATATTACACATGACTGGCCAACATGGAGGTCTATGTTGCCTTATATTATCCATAATAAATTTTAACTGTAATAATACTAAACTGGCCAGGTTTTTTGTTTATGTAAGAAGCATAAATAAACGCTTTGAAAAAACAAACTGCTCAATTAAAAAATTTTATATTAAAGCTAAAAGCCAGAACTATAAATTCATTCTCAAAAAAAACGTGGCGTCGAATTTTACGCGTTTCAGTTATTGTAATAGGAGTGTATTTATTATTAATGATTGGCATTAGCATATACATTTCATCTTCAAAAGAAAGGTTGGTGAAATTTCTCACATCAAGAATGAAGGAATCTATATTAGGTGAACTGAAAATAGATAATGCAGATATTACGGTGTGGCGGTCGTTCCCCAAAATCGGAATCCGGTTAAGCAATGTAAGTATCAGCGATTCTTTTTACAACAAACCTTTTTTACAGGCAAAGTTAATTACAGCTAAAGTTGGTTTGTTCGATCTTATTGGCATGAAGGTAACTATAAGCTCAGTTGAAATAGATGATGCCGTTATACATACATTCATTGATAAAAACGGTTATACCAATAGCTATGTTTTAAAACCGCAGAACAAATCAAAACGTAAAAGCAAAAAACCGGTAGTTATAAATAATCTTGAATTAAATAATGTGACTGCAATAAGTGAAGATGCTATAAAGAACAAACGTTTTGAAGTGCGGATGAAAAATATTGATGCAGATATAAGCTTAAACGGCGGTAAATATTTTATTGATATGGATGAAGATGTTCTTATTCGCGGGCTAGGTTTCAATCTTGGCAAAGGCTATTGGCTCGAGAATCAAACATTGCAGGGTTATTGGAAATTACAGTTTGATACTGCAGGTAATATTCTTTCTTTTAATGATACTAAAGTAAAAATACAGGGACATCCGTTTGTTATAAGAGGCGCATTTTATACAAACACTCCCGCAGCCCATTTCAGAGTTGATGCCAGTACAAAAGATCTTTCCTATCCTGCTGTTTTAGCAATTCTTAAACCAACTACAAGCGACAAAATAAAAAAGCTAAGCTTCTCAAAAGGCTTTGATGCAAATATTACAATCGATGGACCGCTTGCATATAAAACTATCCCGCTGGTTAAAGTTGATTATAGCACGAAAGATAATGACATGGGAACGCCCGTTATGAATTTAAATAGCTGCACATTCAAAGGAAATTTTATTAACCAGGTTAATACAGCTTTGCCTCTTACAGATGATAATTCACGTGTTACTATAAACTCTTTTGTAAGTAAATGGGGCGATATAGAATTAAAAGCGCAAAATATTGCTGTAACAAATTTATTGAAGCCTGTTCTTCAGTTTGAGTTTTATGCACAGTGTACATTGCCGCAGTTAGATGAACAGCTATCTTCTTCAACATTACAGTTTGTAAATGGTGAAGCAAAATTATATTTAGCATATAACGGTCCTCTAATTGCAGATGCTTCTTTACTTGACCAGCTGGATGCAAAAATTCACATGAGCAACGGTAAAATTATTTATGAGCCAAGAAATCTTACATTCTCTGAATGTAATGGAAACATTAATCTTACCGGCAATAATTTATTGGTTGATAGTTTTGAATGTAATCTTAATACAAATCATTTTGTAGTAAACATAACAGGCGAAAATTTAAACCGTATCTCAAGTAAAGAAGCCGGTAAAGCAGATATACGCTGTAATGTATTTTCTCCGTCAATAAATCTTTCAGATTTTAAAACACTCTTTGCACAAAAAAATAAAACGGTTGCAAAAACACAAAAAGGTGGTCTTGCAAAAACAGCAAATTCTATTGATGATGCTGTGGAAAATGGTAACCTGTATTTTAATATGAAGGCAAATAAAGTAACCTTAAAAAACTTTTTGGCAACCAATGTAACAGCAGATATTTTTTTCCGGGAAGATGACTGGCAAATTCAAAAAGCTTATTTGCAGCATGCAGACGGAACGTTTAATCTAACAGCAAAAGTGCATCAGGTAAATGATGCTTTGCATCAGTTAACTGCCCAAATAGATATTGCTAACATCAACATAAAAAAATTACTTTACGGATTTGATAATTTTGGTCAAACAAGTCTTACATCATCTAATATTACCGGTACCATGAATTCCAAAGCAGATATTGCTTCCAATATAGATAGCAAGGGAAAACTGGTTTCATCAACTTTAAATGGCAATATGTTTTTTTCTTTAAAGAATGCTTCGCTCATTAACTTTCAGCCATTGCTTAATATACAGAAATATGTTTTCAAAAACCGTGATTTAAAAAACGTACAATTTGCTGAGCTAAAAGATACTTTCAATATAAAGAATGGAGATATTTATATAAACCGAATGCCTGTACAATCTTCTGCGTTGACTATGTATATTGAAGGTATTTATAGCTTTGCAGACAGAACAGATATTTCTATACAAGTGCCGTTAACAACATTGTTAAGTAAGCCTGGCGAAGATTTTAAAAAAATAAATAAGAAGAAAGCAAAGAACCCTGGCGCCAGTATTTATTTACGTGCAAAAGATAAAGGCGGACAAGTAAAAGTTGGTCTTGATGTTTTTAGAAAAATGCGTGATAAGAAATATGAAGAAGTAGAATAATTTCTTTAATTAAGTATTGATAAAAGATTTTTTTTGAATGATGAATACTATATGCAGCAGGCTTTGCGAGAAGCAGAAAAAGCTTTTGAGAAAGACGAAATTCCTATAGGTGCTGTTATTGTAATTAATCAAAAAATTATAGCACGTGCATATAACATGACAGAGCAGTTGAATGACAGCACAGCACATGCAGAAATTTTAGTACTAACATCAGCATATAATTTTCTCAGCAGCAAATATTTACCTGATGCCGTTTTATATGTAACGGTTGAGCCTTGCTTAATGTGTACAGGTGCTATGTACTGGAGTAAACTTGCACGTGTTGTATGGGGCGCAGATGATGAAAAGAATGGTCATCGCCATATAACAGAACCAAATTTTCCTTTTCATCCAAAAACAAAAATCAGAACTGGTGTATTAAAAAACGAATGTGCCATATTAATGAGACAGTTTTTCAGTAAGAAGCGCTAAGTTTTCAATATAAGAAAGAAATAACATGTTTTTGCATGCCTCGCATTAAATTTGTTACCCTTCTATTACAATTTAAATTTTATAATTATGGCATTTACATTACCTCCGCTACCTTATGCATACAACGCATTAGAGCCGCATATTGATGAACAGACAATGAAAATACATCATGACAAACATCAGCAGGCTTACGTTGATAATTTGAATAAAGCAATTGCAGGAAGTGAGCATGAAAACAAATCACTTGAAGAGCTTATTGCCAATGCAGGAAAAATTTCGCCTGCTGTGCGCAACAATGGTGGCGGTCATTGGAACCATACTTTCTTTTGGGATATTTTATCGAAAGATGGCGGACAGCTTTCAGGCAGTTTAAGTGAAGCTATCAACAGCACATTTGGTTCTTTTGATGAATTTAAAACAAAATTCAATACTGGCGGCACTACGCGTTTTGGAAGTGGGTGGGTTTGGCTGATATCAAAAGATGGTAAACTGGAAATTACCTCAACACCAAACCAGGATAATCCTTTAATGGATGTGGCTGAAATAAAAGGTACGCCAATAATTGGTGTTGATGTTTGGGAACATGCTTATTATTTAAAATATCAAAATAAGCGTCCTGATTATTTGGCTGCAATCTGGAATGTAATAAACTGGAAAAAAGCACAGGAACTTTTTGATAAAG
The DNA here is from genome assembly GCA_964236165.1 of uncultured Parafilimonas sp. Classification (GTDB taxonomy): domain Bacteria; phylum Bacteroidota; class Bacteroidia; order Chitinophagales; family Chitinophagaceae; genus Parafilimonas. Next base: position 4,182 of record CAXSDU010000115.1, read on the forward strand.
CAAAATAATATATAAGCGCTTATATAATTAAAAAATCCTGCGAAAGCGGGATTTTAAATTTACACACCAAACTGCCGTAAATGATGATCCAAATGTTTGTAGCCAAGAATACCCCATTCTTCAGTTGTCATCTTACCAAAAAATGGATGCGGTCTAGAAGTAATATCTGTTTTATCAGCAACAAATATTTTCTTAATAGCGTCTTTTAATCCTTGCTGATTAGTATAAAAATCCGGCTCATTTTTTATTATAAAACTTTTATCGGTAGGTAAATTTTTTTGAAACACGTAGTCATTTTTCATCATTTTATTTTTAAAACGTTTACCTAATAACTTTCCTATAAAACTGTGCGAAGATCTAGCATCTCCTAATGAAATTTTTACAGGTACAATACAATGCGCCAGCATTTGCGCAACACTCATCTTTCCCCACATCGGCTTTGAACCGGGATGCAGTTCATCAATTCTATTTATAATTTCATCTTTATCTGCTTCAATAAAAAGATTTCCCATATCATTATTTAATAAAAAATCCCGCAAGCGTACGGGACTTTTAAGTTATATAAAATAAGCTTAAATAGAAAGCATGCTCATATATTTTGCATCCGCTTTTGCGCTATCCATTTCTGTTGTGTTGTCGTAACGTTCCTGTTCTACTATAAAATATTCCATACCATTAGCTTTTAAATCTTTAACAATAGTTGGATAATTTATAGAACCTTCACCCAATGTACAGGATGCATCTTTTTCGGTTGCATTTTTTATACGATCTTTTACATGCCCAAGCCTGAAACGGTTTTTATATTTTTTTGCATAAGCTACAGGATTTGCACCGGCAGTAACAACCCAATAAATATCCATTTCAAAACCTACTGTGTCGGGATTTGTATTGGTCATCATTATATCTTCCGGAATTTTTCCCTCAACTGCTTCAAAAGAATAATCATGGTTATGATATGCGAATCGAATTCCATTCTTCTTGCATACATCACCTTTCGCATTAAATTCGTCTGCTATTTTTTTAAAATCATCAGCAGTTTTCTGAGGACCCTTATAAGGGCAGATCAAATATTTCATTCCGATAGAAGCAGCATCAGCAGCCTTCTTTTCAAAATCTTTTTCAATATCACAATGGCTTGCAATTATTTTCATTCCTAAATCATCCATATATTTTTTAAAATCAGAAGCACTCATTCCCCAAAACATTCCCTGGCTTCCTTCAAAACTTTCTACCTGTTTATAACCAAAAGATGCTATCTGTTTTAATACATCTTTCGGATCTTTCGATAACGCATTTTTTACGCTCCACAATTGTAGTCCGTAATTTTTAAGTTTTAGATTAGCAGCGAACAACCCCTTCCTGCTTATTAAACCTGCAGCAGTTAACAAGCCACTGGTTTGCAAAAATTTTCTTCTTGATACCGGCATATTATTTTTTTAAAGTTTGATTTATGTTGCCCATGCTTTATCACCTTTTTTGTATGGAATACAGCCTTCATATTTTCCGGGAACAGCAATATAGCGTAACGCTTGTGTTGCGCCGGGTTTAGATGTAAAGTAACCCCACAGTGTAAGCTGCTTCATCATTCCGAAATAATGCGGATCATCATTCGCATCCCTTTTGTAAGTACCTGCATCCTGCTCCAACTTGCGCTGATGTCTTTCTTCATCTGTCATCTTACTTGCCTTATCTGATAATTCTTTATCGCGGTCTTTTGATTCTTTGTCAAGACCTACTAAAAAATTATGCTTTTGTTCTGCAGTAAGATTCATAAAAGATTTATCATATTTCTTTTTAGCAGCATCATTTATTTTGCTGATGCCATTTGTAAAAGTGCGTTGATCATCCGGCGTATAACAGTCGGTAACAATCACTTTCATAAACTGTCCGATCTGTGCTGCTTTTGCGCCCGGCGATGCTGCTGTAGTTGGTAAAATAGTATCACCGACTTCATCCAGCAATGTAATATCATCGGCAGCAAACAAACCTTCTTTTGCAGGTGTGGTTTTACAACCAGAAAGAAATGCTTCAGCACCAATAATAGTTCCGCCCACTATCAGCGCTACTCTTGATAAGGCTTCTCTTCTATCCATAAAATTTAATTTGATAATTGATTTTAAAAATGTTTTTTATTTTAATTTCTGATTTTGCGATGCCTGATTTACATTATCAGACATTATTAAATCATATAACATACATACTTAAATATTTCCTTTCTTCAATTCTTCTACTGCATGGTTTGCAGCTCTTGCCGTCATTGCCATGTAAGTTAAAGAGGGGTTTTGACATGCACTTGACACCATGAATGCGCCATCCGTTACAAAAACATTTTGTGCGTCCCAAACCTGGTTCCATTTATTCAGCACAGAAGTTTTTGAATCATTACCCATTCTTGCAGTACCCATTTCATGAATACCATCACCAATCTCATGACCGTTATCCCAGGTTTGAATATTTTTTACACCAGCAGTTTCAAACATGGCTTCGGCTTCTTCAACAATAGCTTTACGCATTTTAAATTCATTTTGTTTAAGCTCTGCATCCATTGCTAAAACAGGCAAGCCCCATTTGTCTTTTTTATTTTTATCAAGCGATATTTTGTTTTCATGATAAGGAAGCAATTCACCAAAACCCGTCATCCCGATTGTCCATCCGCCGGGTTCTGTTAATGCATCTTTATAGGCGCCGCCAATACTCATTTCGGCAACGCTGCGGCTCCAGCTTTCACGGCTTCCGCCACCCTGGTAACCAAAGCCACGAAGGAAATCTCTTTTATCACCAAACAAATTTGCAAAACGAACAATATAAAAACCATTTGGTCTTCTGCCATAATAATACTTGTCTTCGTAGCCTTCAATAGTTCCGCTTGCGCCAACATTATAATGATGATCCATAATATTATGGCCAAGTTCGCCACTGCTGCTGCCTAATCCATCCGGCCAAATATCAGTTGCAGAATTCATTAACACCCATGCGCTGTTTAACGCTGATGCATTTACAAAAACTATTTTTGAATGGTACTGGTATGTTTGATTATTTTCTGCATCAAGCACTTCAACGCCTGTTGCTTTTTTTGTGGTTTTATCATACAGAATTTTAGTGACAATACTCCACGGCCGCATAGTTAAATTTCCTGTTTTCATTGCTGCAGGAAATGTGGAAGATTGCGTGCTGAAGTATGCACCGAAAGGACAACCTTCCCAACACCTGTTTCTGAATTGACAATTTGTTCTGCCGGGTAATGGCTTAGTAATATTGGCGCTTCTGCCAATAATCATACTGCGATTAAATTTTTCTTTTATTCTTGCTGATACATCTTTTTCAACACAAGTCAAATCCATCGGCGGCATAAAATGTCCATCAGGTAATTGTGGCAAATTTTCTTTTGAACCGCTTACACCAATAAAATCTTCCACATGATTATACCATGGTTCAATATCTTTATAACGAATTGGCCAATCAATTGCCCATCCATCTTTTGCATTTGCGTTAAAATCAAAATCGCTCCAGCGATAACTTTGCCTTCCCCATAAAATAGATCGGCCACCAAATTGATAAGCTCGCCACCATTTAAAGGGTTTTGTTTCTACGTAAGGTGCTTCCACATCGTTCGCCCAGTAATCAATTATTGGCTCAGAAGTTCCCCATGTTCTTGCAATAATGGGATGACGTTTTAATTCTTCCTGTGTAACGCGCCCATGATGCGGGAACTCCCAAATATCTTTAGAAGCAGATTTATAATCTTTGATGTGTTCAAAATTTCTTCCGCGTTCAAGCATTAAAACTTTTAAACCTTTTTCTGTTAGTTCTTTTGCAGCCCAGCCACCACTGATGCCGGAGCCAATTACAATAGCATCATAAGTGTTTTGCTGCTGTGCTTTGTTGTTGATATGTAATGTATCGCCTGGCATTTAATTTTTAATTTGAAAGTGATGTTTTATGCTAATGTGCATTTTTCAATTAGCACATCAGCAATTTTCAAATTATATTATAAGTTTTGTTTCTTCATTTCTTCCACCATATGATTACAGGCTCTTGCCGTTAATGTCATGTACAAAATACTTGGGCTTTGATTGCCTGTGCTTGCCATGCAAGCGCCATCAGTTACAAATACATTTTTGCAATGGTGCAATGCATTCCATTTATCAAGCATTGATGTTTTTGGATCGGTGCCCATTCTGCATCCGCCCATTTCATGAATATCCAAACCCGGCGCCTGTTTACTATCTCTATGTTCAATATTTTTTACACCAGCTTTTGTAAACATTTCTTCAGTCTGCACATAAAAATCATTTAATAATTTTTCATCATTATCGTCATATTCAACCGAAGTAATTAATTGCGGAATTCCCCATTGATCTTTTTGATCAGTACTTAACCGCACATGATTTTTTTCTTTTGGAATAGTTTCGCCTTGTAAATATGCGTATACATTCCATGGTCCGGGTTCTGTCATTGCTTCCTTATATTCTGTACCAATTTGCTGCGGGCAGGTTTCGCCATTATTTCTATCACGATGTGCACCTGCGTACGTTGTATATCCACCAATAAAATCAGTATCAATTTTATGCAGGTTACGATAATTGGCAATGATGGCATCTGTTGGATTTCTGCCGTAATAATATGTATCAGTAAAACCATCAATCGTTCCATTTATCCAGCCGCGATAATTATGATGGCAAATATATTTACCAAGTATTCCACTATCATTTCCTAAACCATTTGGAAAACGATTTGATGTGGAGTTGAGTAAGATAAGATTTGTGTTTAATGCTGAACCGTTTACAAAAATTATTTTCGCAAAAAAATCGGTTTCCTGTTTTGTGTTGGTATCAATTACACGAACACCTCTTGCTTTTTGTTTTTGCTCATCATAAATTATAGAGTGAACAACAGAAAACGGGCGTATAGTTAGATTACCTGTTTTTTTAGCCCAGGGTAATGTTGATGAGTTGGAACTGAAGTAACCACCAAAAGGACATCCTCTTGTACAAAGATTACGCGCCTGGCATTTGCCGCGACCCTGATCGATATGTATTTGATTTGGTTGCGTTAAATGCGCCCATCTTGCATGAACAAAATAACGATTGCCATAATTTTTTAAGATGCTTTCTTTTAGATATTGTTCAACACAATTCAATTCAAACGGCGGAAGAAACTCGCCGTCGGGCATTGCTTCCAAGCCATCTTTATTACCGCAAACACCAATAAATTTTTCAACATGAGAATACCATGGTGCAACATCTGCATATCGTATAGGCCAATCCCAGCCATAATCAAAACGTTGTGGGCCTGTAAATTCAAAATCACTCCAGCGTTGCGTGCATCTGCCCCAGGTTAAAGATTTTCCACCAACCTGGTAACCACGTATCCACTCAAAAGGCTTTTCCTGGACGTACGGATGCTCATTATCTTTTACAAAAAAATGTGCTGCTGTTTCATCAAAAGCATAGCACTGTGAAGCGATGGGATTTTCTTTATTTTGTTGATCTGTTATTTGTCCGCGATGTTTAAATTCCCATGGCGCCAATGTTGCCGTTGGATAATCTTTGATATGTTTTACATCACGCCCACGTTCTAATACTAATGTCTTTAACCCAAGTTCACACAATTCTTTTGCAGCCCAACCACCACTTATACCAGATCCAATAACAATTGCATCGTATGTGTTTTTTTGAACACCGCCTGAATTAATATGTAAAGTATCGCCGGGCATTATTTTAATTTAAAAAGTAAAAATTCAAAACCGAAAATTACTAACCTGTATTTTTACTTTTAAATATTTTGTTTCTTCAATTCGCTTACTGCATGGTCTGCTGCACGTGCAGTAAACGCCATATATGTAAGTGATGGATTACAGCAATTCGAGCTTGCCATAAATGCGCCATCAGTAACAAAAACATTTTGTGCATCCCAAACTTGGTTCCATTTATTAAGCACAGATGTTTTTTGATCTTTGCCCATGCGGGCTGTACCCATTTCATGAATACCACGACCCGGCGTGCCGTCACCATCAAACCCGCTTACATTTTTTACACCGGCAACCGTTAGCATTTCAATCGCATCATCTTTCATGTCTTTACGCATCTTCAATTCATTTTCTTTCAACTCACAATCAATAGACAAAACATTCAATCCCCATTTATCTTTTTTATTTTTATCCAGGGTTGCTTTATTACTATGATCAGGAAGCATTTCACCAAATCCGCCCATACCCATTGTCCAGTTCCCTGGTTCAGTCAAGGCATCTTTAAATGCAGCACCAATTTGCATTTCTGCAATTTCACGACTCCAGCTTTGCCTGCTACCGCCACCCTGATAGCCAAACCCGCGCAGGTAATCTCTCTTATCACCAAAATAATTTCTATAACGCGGAATGTAAACGCCATTAGGTCTGCGCCCATAATAATATTGATCTTCATATCCATCAACCATACCGGAAGCACCAACGCCTAAATGATGATCCATTAAATTGTGGCCAAGCTCTCCACTGCTGCTGCCCAAGCCATCAGACCAAACATCTGTTGCAGAATTCATTAATATCCATGCACTGTTTAATGTAGACGCATT
>CAXSDU010000116.1:0-10637 GCA_964236165.1 uncultured Parafilimonas sp.
ACCTATTTCTTCGCTCATATATTTTATCCATGGAATAGCATATTGCTTATTCAGCAAGGCTTCCGGAATACCGTCTGTTTCACCATCAGCTTTATCCAGCAAATGCACAAACTCATGGATGCCTGTATTGTTGGCAGAAGATTCATTTATAAAACCTTGCCGCAATGCTGTTTTTGAAAGTATCATTACTCTTTGCATTGCGCCGGTACCAACCATACCTAAAGTATTTTTTTCTTTTGCTGTTACTGAAAATTCAGCATGATTAAAATTGCCTGAAAAAATAAGTACATCACTTAAATTATAATAATGCCAGTCAAAATTAAATGCAGGTATTATTGCACTGGATGCTACGAGCAGTTTATCCAGTTCATCAAATTCTGTATTTACACCGTGTATACGCACGTAAGAAAGAAATTCTTTTATCCTTTTCTCAAAGCGAATTTTATCTGCTTCATTTAGGTTTCGGTAAAACGCAACATGATCTTGTAGCAAAGTGCGAAAATTATCTGAGAGACTGACAGTGGTAAGATTGGATTTTCTTTTTCTGAAAATTAAAATGATAAGAACAGGCAATACAATTAAAAATATGATAAGACCTTTCATGTCCGTTTATATAAAATAACACAACTACAAATTTCTGCAGCAAATAGTTTAGATGTTATCTGCTAAAATAGGTTGACAATTTATTATTATTTTCTGTTTTGCTAAAAGTTAAGTGGATTGGTTTAAGGATGTTTCGTTCACAACAATTAACTGCTCTGTATAAAATTCATGAAAATATTGTATAGAATTAGAACCAATATATTCGCAGTATGCTTTATCATTTTCAACCTTTATAACACGAAAAGGTTTTCCGCCATTTATCCATACAATAGTTTTATGTTTTACAAAATCACCTGCTGTAATTGCTTTCATAACTAGGTTTTATAACGCAATAATTTTTCCTGCAAATTAATTCTGCCGGTTTTATTACGCCTGTTAATTAACCAGTCTTTATTAATTATAAGCAATTAAAAAACGAATACATAATAAAACGGCTAACCAACAATATACCATTTGCTTTTATCATCTTTACTATAACTAACGCCGTTGCTCATCACATGTACTTCTTTACCAAGCTTTGCATCTAAGAAACTTTTTCGTTCATACACACGCATGCCGTTATTTTCCCTGGTAAGATGAAACATAAGTGCCTGTAAAGTTGGTAATACTTCGTGCAACCATTGTTCATCCTGCTCTTTTACAAAAGCCTGACTCATATAAAATGTTTAAAATAAAATTGAAAAAATCGTGCCTGATGACGCAGCAAAAGCGTTATTAAATTCCGCTATATCTTTTCAAACACAAGCCTGAAGTGATCCATAGCGCCTCTTTCGAAACATATTTTATTAGGGCTGATTTTGAAGATAGCAACCTGGTGCCTGAATTCTTTATTAAAAATGTATTTTGGAATAAGCGAAGCGTACAACAGGTATTTATATAAATTAAATTTCCTAAACTTCTTTCTCCAGCATTTTATAGTTTGAATGTAATCCAAACGTCCGCTGCTTTTAGAAATTAGTTTCATAAAAGGTGCTGCATTTTTTATTACCTGCTCTTCGCTGTAAGGCAGCCAAGAACCCGGGAATTGCTTTATCATTAATGCCAGCGCATATTCAGTGGAATTTTTATCTGTAGTAACATCTACTTTATCAAGAGAAGGTGTTTTATCAGTAAACACCATTGTCTGCATATAAAATCTCCCTTTTGGCGGCAGAAGGTTATAAACGGATTTAAAAAAATTAGTATACACTTCATCTTGTTTGCCGGCTTTATATTCTTCCACCGAACAAAAATGTTCAAGCCCGCCAATACACGTAACAGCATCAAATTGCCCAAATGTTTCCGGCATAATGGTGCGGCAATCCATAATCTCAACATTTAAACCATTCTTCAGGCAAGCCATTGCTTGCCCTTTAGAAAGTGTTACGCCTCTTCCTTTTGCACCTAAATGTTTTAAGTAATTTAAGAAAGGTCCCCAGCCGCAGGCCATATCCAAAACTTTAGAATTTTCTTTTATGTTTAAACTTCCCGCAATAAACTGGTGCTTTTGTTTTTGTCCTTCTTCAACCGTCATACCAAAATTTCCATTAAACATAGCGCCGCTGTAATCGGCCATTTCGCCAAAGCTTAAACGAAAAATCTTATCAATGCTTGAATAAGTAAAATCAAGGTCTTGTTTTGTAGCCATCCAATATATTTAGTGCAATGATGAATGTTTAGCAACAACTACTTTATTTCTTCCCAATGCTTTTAATAAACGAATGTGTGAAGCAATAGCGCTGAAAAAAGATATATTATCATTATATCTAAGGTTAAAACTTTCAGCAGTTTCTTTTACAATTTCAGAAATACGCTTATAATGCACATGGCAAACTCTTGGATATAAATGATGTTCCACCTGAAAATTTAATCCGCCGCAAAGGAAATTTAATACAGCATTATTACGCCCAAAATCAGCAGTAGTATAAAGCTGGTGAACAGCCCAGGTATTTTTTAAATTACCGGTATCATCTGGTAAAGGAAAATCAGTTTCTTCAACCACATGCGCCAGCATAAAAATAATAGCCATTGTTAAGCCTTGTACCAAATGCATCAGAACAAAACCCAGCAATACCTGCCACCAATGTGCATGTATAAAAACCAATGGTATCACAAGAAAGAGTGTGTAGTAAACAGCTTTTGATATAAACAGAATATAGTATTGTAATCTTGCGTGCGTTTTATTATTATAGTTGCCAATCTTTTTCTTAAAGAACTTAACGTAATCTTTTATAAACACCCATAATAAAGAAGACAGACTATAAAAAAAGAAAGCATACCAGTGTTGGTAACGATGCACCTTGCGCAGTTTCTGGTGGGGCGACATGCGCAGCAAAGGAATTAATTCTATATCCTCATCATGACCTTCTATATTGGTATAAGTATGATGAACAATGTTATGCGTGATGTTCCATACATAACTATTGCCACCGATTATATTAAAAGAATATCCCAATATTTTATTCACTGATTTTTTTGAAGACAAAGAACCATGCACAGCATCGTGCGAAATATTGAGACCGATGAAAGCAGTAAATAAACCAATCACCATCCATAGTATAAATTGCACAGTAACAGGAATGTTTGTAATTATTAGTATAAGATAGGCTGCAATAAAAATACCTGAATAAAAAAATACTTTAAAAAGCATTAAACCATTAGCCTTTTTTGAGAGCGACGCATTTGTAAAAAACTCCTCTACTTTTTTATTTAGAGTTGTATAAAAATCTGATTCCTGGTTTTTAGGAAAACTTAATTTAACAGGCATGTGCCAAATAATTTAAAATGTAAAAATTTGTATTTAAATGGTTGCGAGCTGAGTGAAAGCTAATTCAAGATAGGCTTTAATTATAAGGCGAACTGTTAATTGTTATATAGAGGCAATATTTGTACAGCCTAAAATTTATAGAACAACAACATTTTTTTTTAAAAATGTATATGATATTATCTTTCGGCATCTACAACTGACCGGATCTTAATTTCTAAAGCACTTTAATTTAAAACTTGTATAATCTTGCATCTTCGATAATCCGATAATCAGGCAAATCATACAAATCACGTTTAAACAATGGCGTTATTGCAAGTTCAACATATCAGCAAACAGTTTACAAATGGTTTATGTATTAAGGATATAAATTTTGAACAAGATTCATTACAAAAGATTGCGCTGGCAGGTGAATCAGGAGCCGGCAAAACAACATTGCTAAAGATAATTTCAGGACATGCGCAACCAGATAGCGGAACTATTTTGTTTGATGGTAAAAGAGTAATTGGGCCGGATGAAAAATTATTACCCGGACATAAACAGATCGCTTATTTATCGCAGCATTATGAACTGCTGAATAATTACCGCGTGGAAGAATTGATATGGTTTGAAAATAAATTGAGTGAAGAAGAAGTAATACAGATCTTTGAAATATGCAGGATTAGTCATTTGCTGAAACGCAGGACAGACCAGCTTTCCGGCGGAGAAAAGCAACGTATTTCTTTATGCATGTTGCTTATAAAATCTCCAAAAATGCTGGTGTTGGATGAACCCTTTTCTAATCTTGATCTCATTCACACCAACATATTAAAAGATGTGCTGGAAGATGTAACAAATAAATTGCAGATCACTTGCATGCTTACATCGCATGATCCGCATGATACACTTTCCTGGGCTGATGAAGTATTGGTGATGAAAGAAGGAATAATTATTCAGCAAGGTGCACCGGAAGAAATTTATTTTAAACCAGTGAATGAATACGTGGCGGGTTTATTTGGAAAATATAATTTATTGAAGCCGTCTGTTGCTGCTTTGTTTGGTATTGAATCAAACGGTAACGATGTAATGACGCGTCCTGAAAATTTTAAACTAAGCGAAACTGGAAGTGGAGCAAACGGCATCATAAAAAAAATAATTTTCCAGGGAAGTTTTTATGAAGCAGAAGTTTTAGTAAATGATGATGCAAAAATTATTGTTCAAATGATGAAGCTTAATTTTTTTGAAGGCAAAAAAGTATTCGTAAATATTAACAAATAAAAAATTTTGCATTAAATGTTGATCTTAAAAATAAATATTCAATATTTATTTTATAAACACCATTTTATAAACATTCTTTTAACCATAAATTATTTGCCATGAAATCTCTGAAACAATTATTACCTGTTTTGTTTGTGTTGATGTTATCATACATTCATCTTGCAGCACAAAAATCTTCATTGCCGCATAGCACGCCGGAAGCAGAAGGCGTTTCATCGCAAGGCATTATTAATTTTATAGATGCAGCAAATAAAAGCAAAACAGAATTTCACAGTTTTATGTTGTTGCGTCATGAAAAAGTAATTGCAGAAGGCTGGTGGAATCCTTATCGTTCAGATTTAAAGCATTCATTGTATTCATGCAGCAAAAGTTTTACAGCAACTGCTGTTGGTTTCGCTTTGAGTGAAAAGAAACTTTCGTTGGACGACAAAATGATTTCATTTTTTCCAAATGAATTGTCTGATACAGTGAGTATCTTTTTGAAAGAACTAACTGTAAAAGATGCATTGATGATGAGCGATGGAATGGATCCTGATCCAACAACAAAAATTGCAATAGACAGTGATTGGGTTAAAGCATTTTTATCAACAAAAATTTTATATAAACCCGGAACAAAATTTTTATATAATTCACTCGGCACTTATGTGCTTTCAGCCATCGTGCAAAAAGTAACCGGACAAAAAGTGATTGAGTATTTAAAAACAAGATTATTCGATCCGCTGGATATACATGGAATAGATTGGGAAACGGATACGAAAGGAATTAATACAGGTGGCTGGGGATTGCGTGTAAAAACGGAAGACATGGCAAAGTTTGCTGAATTGTTTTTGCAAAAAGGTAAATGGAATGGTAAACAGATTTTACCTGTAGGTTGGGTTGAAGAAGCAAGCACAGTAAAAATTATTCAGCATCCGGATATGCCGCAATCAAAAAAAGATTCGAGTGATTGGGAGCAGGGTTATTGTTTTCAAATGTGGCGTTGCAGGCACAATGCATATCGTGGTGATGGTGCGTTCGGACAGTTTATGATTGTAATGCCAGATGAAGATGCAGTACTTGCAATAACTGCCGAAACAGCAAATATGCAGGATGAATTAAATCTTGTTTGGAATTATTTATTGCCGGCAATGCATACAGAAAAACTGAATGCCGATACAAAAGCAAGTGCTTTGTTACAACAAAAAATAAATGCATTATCGCTTTCCTTACCTGCAAAAAATGCTTCCCCAGTAGCAACAGCAATTTCCGGAAAAAATTATGTAGTTGAAACTAACAGCAGGCATTTACAGAATATTTCTTTTGATTTTAGAAATGATGTTTATCATGTAGCATTAAAAACAGATACAGCAACTTATCAGTTTGATTTTGCTTCAGGGAAATGGCAGGATGGAACTACAAATAAACCCGGACCATCATTAACCGGTGCCGGAATAGAAATTCGTAATATGCTTTTTCCAGCAAAAGTTGAAGGCAGTTATACATGGAAAGATGACAGCACATTACAACTTGTTCTTCGATACATCGAAAGTCCGCATACAGAATATATTACCTGTCATTTTGAAGGTAATACACTCGATCTTTCTGATGAAAGCAGTTATGATTATGGAAAGAATAAAGTGATAATGAAAGCAAGTGTTCAGTAATTATTTTAGAGAATAAATTTTGCAAGCAGTTTGGCAAAGTAACTTGAAAACAATATGAGTTAATTTCTGTTCAAATTATTACATAAGGTATTACTCAATGGTAAAAATATTATCATAAAAACCGGGGACATTTTGAAACATGCTTCAATCTATCTTCCGGTTAATATAAGGTTAGTACTATTATTTCACTACATCTTCTAATTCAGTTTCCGTTTCATCATCTTCACCTGCTATTAATTCATCCTGAATTTTATCTTCATTTCCATGACGGCGATCTGCATTTTTATCACGCTGTTTTTTAAGTTTGTTTTGTATTATATCTACACATTCAGATACTGAAGTTTCGAAATGCACAGAACCTTTTTTTACGAATAAATCATTACCCGGCACTTCAAGTCTTATTTCACAAACCTGTTTATCAGGGTTGCTTTCCGATGCTAAATACAACGTAACATTTGCTCTTACTATTTTATCGCTTTTTAACGCATTTACTTTTTCACGAATAAAATTGTCAAGTGTTTCGCTTGTCTCAAATCCAAGATGCTGAATAATTATATCCATAAAAGTATTTTAGAAATATAAAACTATAATTATGCCGTTTAAAGAACAACATAAAATTTAACTGAAATTTTTTCAATAAAAATTATATAAAAAAAATAGAGATAATCATCTTTCCTCCTTCTGAAAAACCAATGCGTATATGCAGGAAAATTTTGTGAACAAGACAAACATAATGAAAGAAAGATGTTCAAGCATTCTTCTTTTATAGTGATTTAAATTTTTTTATTATTGTTTATTCCTGCTGATAAAATCACTTTTTATTTATGTAATATTTTATTGTTCGTTTATCTCATTCAAAAAAGATTGCACTTCATTAATCTCAACATTCTTTTTTTCATTGTCAATATCAATTACCACCACATAACCATTATTGCTGCCAATACTGTTTAGCGCATTTATAATTTGTTGTTGATTACTGTTAATGCGATGACCGGAACTATCCCATGCTTCATAACTGCACAAACATCCGAGTGATGGTGTTTGCGGATAATATGTTTGTGCTTTGTAAAATTCCGGGTCGATTGTAGTGCCATGCATGATAACTGCACTTCTGCCTATTTTACCAGCATAAAAACTTTCATAAAAGTCGTTATAATTTTTCCATGAAGCAGGCAATAAAGTTGCATATAAATCTTTACTCCATGATGAATCAACAAATGTAGTATCGGCAAAAAATGCATCTGGTGTTGTTTCATAAGGTAATTGCATTTGTAGATTTTGTGTAGGACCGATATATAAAAGTCTTGAAACATCAAAACCGCTGAAACGCAATATGCCCTGCGGTGTATTGCCGTTGGTAATATAAAATGGATATGCTGTAATTGCTTTTGCTAATTGCGCTGTATGAAAATAATTACCAGCCGAATCTTTTAGAAATGTACCGTCGGGTTTACGGATGATAACTAATCCCGCATAATCGCGATTACTTCTTTGCAAACTATAAATAACAGTTTGTCCTTTTAAAAAACTGGTGTCGAAAATATCATGCAGTGGCGGTAATGGTTGAAGCTTCTTTATTGCAATACGACTTTGTAATATTTTTAAACCAACACTGCTATCATTTGGAAATTTTAGTTTGATGAGCGCAGCAATTTTATTTCCTGCATTTACTGAATCTGCTCTTAAAACATATTCGGCGCAACGTATAAAAATAGCAACAGATTTTGTTTGCTGCATCAATTGCAATGCCTGTGTTTTAAATTCTTTTTTATATAACGAATATGTTGTTTCCAATAAATTTTTTTGAAAATCATCTGAGCGTTGCATCACATTGCTCCAGGCAACAGCTAACTTTTGTTTTGTATAGTCATCTTTGTATTGTAACAATTCCAGGCTCCATAACGCATCATTCCAATCGCCTTCATTATCATCATTTAAAGGCTCTTCGAGATATTGTTTAATAGTAGTATCAACAAGATACCTGTAACGTTTTTCTTTTGCCTGTTTTGTTGTAACCTTTGAATATAACGTATCGCTTATAACCTGCTGGGCAAACAACTGAACAGAAAAAATAAGTAATGCAATTATAAAAAGATATTGCTTCATAAAAGCTAAGCTACAAACCAGAAATCAAATAGTAATTCTTCAGTTTTTATCGTGTGTATTAATGTAAATAATAACCTTATTTATCGGCGATGCCATTATTGAAGTTACGCTTACATTTCTTACACCTTTTGCATCTTATCTTTTAGCGGAGCATTTTCATGTATCAGGTGTATTGGCTGTAGTTGCTACAGGCTTGTTTGTATCATTGCGTTCGGCGAAATTTTAAGTAATCAAAGTCGTATAATGGCGTATGCTGTGTGGGATGTAATTAAATATATCTAAACAGCTTAATTTTTATTCTTATTGGTTTGCAGTTACGCAGTATAATGCTGGGCATTCATGATTATTCTGTGTCTTCATTAATTATATATGGGCTGATAATAAGTTTTATGGTGATCGGTGTTCGTTTTATATGGGTGGTGCCCGCTGTATTATTGCCGCGCTGGTTAAGTA
Organism: uncultured Parafilimonas sp.; assembly: GCA_964236165.1. Classification (GTDB taxonomy): domain Bacteria; phylum Bacteroidota; class Bacteroidia; order Chitinophagales; family Chitinophagaceae; genus Parafilimonas. Next base: position 8,806 of record CAXSDU010000116.1, read on the forward strand.
AACGTGTTCGCGAAACTGAACCTTACGATCCGCGTAATATGGTAGTGTTTCGATGGGCAGGAATGCGTGGTGTTGTATCAATGGCTGCCGCACTGGCATTACCGCTTACTTTAAAAGATGGCAGCGCGTTTCCGCACAGGAACCTGATTATCTATCTCTCATTCTGCGTTATACTTTCAACGCTGGTGTTACTTGGTTCAACGCTCTCATGGATTATTAGAAAGATGAAATTGCAACCTTATTCAATTGTAGCAGATGAATATGAAGTGCGCACTAAAGTTGTTACTGCTGCGATTAGTTATATTGAAGATAATTTATCATTTAGGCCGGACGAATTATTAAATAATATCAAGAGTAAATACGAAGTAAAATATAATCGTTTGCAAAAAACTGATTTGCCTGCAAACTATTTTGGAAAAGGACAAACACTTCCCGGAATGTTTTTAATGATTTTCAAAGATGCAAATTGATTTGCTTAACATAGAAAGAAAAATGCTGTTGCAAATGCATCGCAAAGGCAAGGCAAGCGAAGAAATTGTTCGTAAAATGGAAACAGAACTTGATCTTGAAGAAACACGTTTGCAAATGGAAATGTATGATGCCTGATTAATTTACTCAACACCTTTTACTGTTGTTTGTATTTTGTAAAGAGATTTGGATGCAGTAATAAATAATACATCTTTATTCCTTCCGCCAAAACATAAGTTAGCGGTCCATTGCTCAGGCACATTAATATGATCAATTTTCTTTCCTGAAGAATCAAAAACCGTAACACCATTTCCTGTAATGTAAATATTGCCTTTATCATCAATCGTCATTCCGTCTGATGCCTGGTTTATAAACAGCATTTTATTTTTTAGTGAGCCATCTTTTTGAATATCATAACGCAATATTTTACCTGCACCCATATCTGCTACATACAAATATTCACCATCAGGTGTACCAACAATTCCGTTTGGTTTTATAACATTGCTATCCGCCATTACAATTTCCTTTTTACCAGGTGGCAGGTAATAAAGTTTTTCGCCACCTAAGTCTTCATCAGGATTTTTTCTTGTCCAGTAATCACGTTGGTAATATGGATCAGTAATATACATCCCACCAGTTAAGCGATTAATCCAAATATCATTTGGACCATTTAAAATATGATCATTATAATTATTAATTAAAACAGAAATTTTTTTATCATGCGTAATAGAAATCAATTCGTCAGTTTCATCAGCGCAACTTATAAGATTTCCTTTCGCATCAAAATACATTCCGTTAGATCTATAAGAGGTATATAGAAAAACAGAAAGCTTACCGTTTGTGTTGTATTCCCATATTTTATTGTTTGGCTGATCAGTAAAAAATACATTACCGGCTTTATCTGTTGAAGCGCCTTCTGTAAAACTAAAACTGCTGTCAATCAATATTAGTTTTGTGCCTGGCTTAATTACCTGTGCATTTACTTTTATCATAAAACATAGTAATAAGAAGATTATTATTTTCAGATTTCTCATGCTATTAAATTAACACAAAGTTTATCTGGTGTTAATCAAAAACAATTATTTACATCAGCTATTCGGTAAAATTAAAAATCAAGTCAAATAAATAAAGAAAAATTCGTTTTATTTTGTATAGATTGATGATTATGCGATGATCGATCGAGCAACACAATGTCTTAAAACAATGTTTGATTTAGCTGTATCTCAAAAACGAAATTTTATTATTGATCAGGTTTAATTTGATTTAATTTTTGTTGATTATTTTAATGAAAATTTAGACAAATGTATTTGAAAATGCGCGTCGTCGTAAAATATCTTTATTTGATGGATTTTATCGACGAGCTG
>CAXSDU010000117.1:0-10370 GCA_964236165.1 uncultured Parafilimonas sp.
CCCAACCGGCAAATTTGTAATCGGCGGTCCTCATGGCGATACAGGACTTACGGGCAGAAAAATAATTGTTGATACATACGGTGGCAAAGGTGCACATGGCGGCGGCGCATTTAGCGGAAAAGATCCAAGTAAAGTTGATCGTTCTGCGGCTTATGCAACAAGGCATATTGCAAAAAATCTTGTGGCATCCGGTGTTTGTTCTGAAGCATTAGTACAGGTTTCTTATGCTATTGGCGTAGCAAAACCTACAAGTATAAATGTAAATACTTTTGGTACCGCAAAAGTAAAACTGACTGATGGTGAAATAAGCAAAAAAGTAGAAAGCATTTTTGATATGCGCCCTTATTTTATTGAACAACGTTTAAAATTGCGCAATCCTATTTATAGCGAAACAGCAGCTTATGGACACATGGGCAGAAAGAATGAAACTGTTGAAAAAACTTTTCGTTCTCCTGAAGGAAAAGAAATAACAAAATCAGTTGAATTATTTACCTGGGAAAAATTAGATTACGTTGATAAAATAAAACAGGCTTTTGGTTTATAATATTTCAAATAAACTTTACTTAAATGCCCGGCAAATGCCGGGCATTCTTTTTTAATCTGCATTACTGAGTAATTTGTAAGCTTGCATTCTTCCGCATTCCAGGCATTCCTTTTCCTTCATTTATTAACTTTAATAAACTTTGTCCTACATAAAAGTTCCATCCTTTTTCACAGTTTTCGTAACATTCAACTGCAGGTATTAAACCAGCATGCGTCATGGTAATTTTTGTTGAATTATTTTCTTCAGAAATTTCCCATATTATCCTAGTGTTATTCCATTCTTTCTTGTCATTTAGCCAGGGCAACTTTGAATCAGTAACCGACCAAACGATTTTTGCATAAAAGTTGAATCCGGTTATCTGAAATGTTACAAACGTATCACCGAAATGAACAGTAAATACATCATTCAACTTATTTGTACTGCCTTCCATATTTGATGTCCACCAACCAGCAACACTGCAAATATTTTCAAATGCAGTTTTAGTGTCACCATGCACATCAATACTTATTTTATAATTTTCATTTTTCATGATTGCATTTTTTTATCTAATAATGTTTGTAGCTTTTGAAGTTTCGATACCCAGAAATTATCAAAATAATTTATCCATTTCTGCACTTCGTTAAAGCCATCTTGTCTTAATAAACAATGTCTTTCTCTGCCAATGCCCTGGATGGAAATAAAGCCTGCGCGCTCCATTATGTTTATGTGTTTTGAAACAGCAGGTCTGCTCATATCAAAATTTTCTGCCAGTGCATTTATGGTCAGGCTTTTTTTTGAAAGCAGTTTCAGCATTTGCCTGCGGCTGGGGTCTGCAATTACCTGGAATGCATCAAGCGTTGGTTGTGCCATGCGATACATTTAAAAGATCATAAATTTTTTGAATGTTCTTCTGCCAGCCTGTATTCATTGCATTAAAGATTGGCAGCGTATCAAATGCTTTAAAGCCGTGATGTACAAGGCTAAGTTCAGTGCCATTGTCTTTCTCCGTCAGCGTCCATTCAACAATAGAATCCATTGTTGTTTCGCTGTTGCCGGGTCCGCCTTTCCATGAATAAACCAGTTTTTTGTTGGGAACAATTTCCAGCACTTTGCAATAAACATTCCCATCAAAATTAAATTGAGGCATTGGGTTCGTTTTGAACTGGAAATCAAAACCAACGATGGGCTGAAAATCATTTTTCATCAGCCATAGTTGCATTAATTCCGGATTAGTAAGATATTCCCAAACAGCTTCTGCTTTGTTGGGAAAGAATAATGTGTGGTTAATACTTTTTGACATAATAGGTAACTTTTAAGTTACACAAACATAAGCGTAACTTTTGAGTTACCCAAATTAATGGAAAATATTTAAAAAAGTTTTTCAGTGTTGATTAATCATAAATATTCGCTTCAATTAAATCGGGCACAGTAGTTATTTCGGCATTAGATTCGCTTTAAAAATTAACATGAAAAAGTTAATCCTGCTGCCGTTCTTTATATTCCTTTTTATTTCCTGTGATTCAAAGAAGGAAAGTATTATTGATAGCCAAAAACTAATCAATAAACAATTAACCGGTCTTGCAGACTCACTAAAGCGTGTAAGCGACTCAACAAGTTACCTCCGCATGAAAAATGAAGTTCATGTTTTACAACTACGGTTTGATAGTTTAAGTAAGGCGTTAAATAAACTTAAGAAATAGCATTGCCGCCTGCGCGGGAAAGACGTTTGAGTGGTTGATTAGTTCTTAAACGTTTTATGGACAGGTGCAAAGCACACGATGTTGCACGTCATACAACTTGATTGGGCATCGCATTAACGGCGTTTAGTCATATTCCAATCATCTTTATAAGGCAGATTCCATCCAGAAGGAATGTAATATTGATTCCAATTTCCAACATTTTCTATTCTTATCTTCCATACTTTATTTTTAATTAAATCAGAATGTAAAATTTTTCTTATTTCGTTTGCCTGAGGAGATTGAATGTAAATTGTTTTGAGATTTTTCATGCTGTTTAAAATCTCTTTATCAATTAATCTATTGAAATCAGGAAATGAATAACCAATAATAACTAAACCTTCTGTTTTTCTTGCAACAGCTAAAGTATCTTTAATAATTTGATTCTTATTTAATAAGCCATTTTCATTTATGTTTTCCCATGCAAACATTAGCTTTTCAGCAAAGTTTATATTTCCGTATATATTTAGACTTTTCCATGTTTCGATTAAATATTCTAACATCGAATCTTTATTTGAATGTGGTTTACCTAAGCAATCACTGAAATTGAATTGAGGTTTTGCATAAGCAATTCCATTCAGATGAATAATTGAAAATTCATTACACTTAAAATCAATGCTACTATTGTCAATTCTTGGTAAACTTTGGACGAAGGTTTGAACATTCGCTAAATCTGAATGATAATATTTTAAGAAGGCGAGCTCGAATTGTAAATCATAATTCCAATTAAGAATGCTAAATTGATTTTGTATTTTAGTACTTTTTGTTGTTTCAAGAATCCTTAATATTAAATCATCACATCTTCTTTCAACAACATTTTGCTTGTCATCAAATTTTGAAATAAAGATTTGCTCGAATAGAAAAAATAATATTACAATTTGTTTAAGTCTATTTATTGTTTCATCGTTAGTATGAAAATATTTTTTTGCAATTTTATCTGGTGTACTATGATAAGTAAATTCATTTGAAAATGTTTCTATCTGAGCAAAAATTTCTCGAGCTAATTTTCTGTTTTCAGGATTTAAATTGTTCAAATTAGTATCATCAAAAAATCTCCAAAAGCTTTTAATTCTTTCTTCAAAATTTCCATAAGTAGGCAGCGCTTCCGCACTTGCACCAGCTCCTAATAAATAAGTTATGTTCATAATCAAATTTAAAATTATAAAGCAGTTAAGCTCAATAGAACTTCTTCCGCTCAATCCCGCAGCCCCGATTGCAGCGTAAAGCCCACAGCCATGAGGAACGAATGGCGAGGACTTGCAGCGTAAAGCGGGACACCGCTAAGTAGAATTTCAACTGCTGACGCTGCCCAACATTTCTTAAAAATCATCTGCCGTATATTTGCAGCCTGATTTGAGGTTATCATGAGTAAAAAAGGTAAAGTTTTAGTGGCAATGAGCGGTGGTATAGATAGTACCGTTGCGGCGCTGATGTTACATAAACAAGGTTATGAAGTGGTGGGTATTACGATGAAAACGTGGGATTATGCAAGCAGCGGCAGCAGTGGCAAAGAAACGGGTTGCTGTAACCTGGATAGTTTTAACGATGCCCGTGCAGCGGCGGTAGAGCATGGGTTTCCACATTTTATTTTAGATATACGCGAAGAGTTTGGCGATTTTGTGATTGACAATTTTGTGGAAGAATATATTGCGGGTAGAACGCCGAATCCTTGTGTGATGTGCAACACGCATATTAAATGGCGTGCTTTATTAAAACGCGCCGATGCAATGAATTGTGATTTTATTGCGACAGGTCATTATGCAAATATTCATCAGCATGCAAAGGGCAGATATTTTTTAAGTAAAGGTTTAGATGAAACGAAAGATCAGAGTTATGTGTTATGGGGTTTGCAACAGGATCTTTTAAGCAGAACCATTTTACCGTTGGGAAATTATCATAAAACAGAAATTCGCCAGATGGCTTTGGATTTTGGTTACCCTGAACTGGCAAAGAAAAGCGAGAGTTATGAAATTTGTTTTGTTCCGGATAATAATTATCGCGGCTTCTTGAAAAATCGTGTGGAAGGTTTGGAAGAAAAAGTAACCGGCGGTTGGTTTGTTAATAAACATGGTTTGAAATTGGGTGAACATAAAGGTTATCCTTTTTATACAATCGGTCAGCGTAAAGGCTTGGATATTGCTTTAGGAAAACCAGTTTATGTTATGTCCATTGAACCAACAACCAATACAGTTGTATTAGGAGATGAAGTTGATTTGAAAGAAAGTGAAATGCATGTTATTAAAATGAACTGGCAGAAATACGATAACGTTGAAGATGGCATGGAAGTGTTAACGAAGATTCGTTATAAAGATAAAGGCGCGTTGAGCAATTTATACAATGAAGGCAATAATATTCGTGTTCGTTTTTACGAAAATGTTAAGAGTATTGCGCCAGGACAAAGTGCTGTTTTTTATGAAGGCAGTGATGTGATTGGCGGTGGGGTAATAATGAAGATGTAAAGCCCCAACTCTAAAGGAAGTTTTTAAAAAATCTTTATTTTTGATAGACATCTTTTACAGTGAATGAGATATTAAGAACAGGTAAATTTATAATACTTTCATCTTTTGTAAAAGTTTCAGCTAACCATTCTCCACTTTCATTTTTAAAATAAAAAAATACCACTTGCTGCTCAGGTTCTATGCACAAATAATATCTAAGTGTTTCTATTTTTTGGTATTGGATAAACTTGTCTGTTAAATCAAATTTGCGTGTTGTTTCAGATAAAACTTCAACTATTAGAATTGGCTCATCAGTAAAATATTTTTTTGGATCAGCTTTGCAAACGCAAACATCCGGATAGAAATAAGTTTTTTCAGAAGTTTTCACTTTGAACCCTTCAAAATAAATTTCATATTCTTTACTCATTAGTAAAGATTTCAGTAGAAAAAACATTAATCCTTCAACTTGATTATGATATTTTGATGAGCCACTCATTTCATAAAGATTTCCATTGATTAATTCGTGTTTTAATTCACTGCCTTCTTCATAAAGATAATATTCTTCATCACTTATAAACTTTCTACCCGCGTCTACTAATTTCATAAAAAACTTTTATCAAATTTACAATTTTATTTTTTCGATTGCCTTTCATCACAGCCCTAATAATTCAATAGCAACTTGTGCGGCTATTTGGCTTGCGTCTTTCTTATTGAAGCCTTTTCCTTCAGATAAAATTTGCCCATCCAATTTTACAGCAATTGTAAAAATTCTGCGGCTTCCTTCTAATTTTTCATTCAATGTTTCAAACTCAAGCAGCTTTGCATTTTTACTTGCCCAGCCTATTAAACGGTTCTTTAAATTAATATCAATTAACTCAAGATCATCAACAAATAAATAAGGAATTATTAATCGTTGCAGTACCCATTGTTGTGTTTGTTTGTATCCTTTATCAAGATAAACCGCACCTATTAATGCTTCAAGTGTATTACCAAATATCTGGCTGCCTTTAAGAAAGCTATCAACCTTATTATATATAGCTATTTTTTTTAATCCCATTTTTAAAGCAATATCATTTAGCTTTTGGCGGTTTACCATCTTACTGCGCATCTCAGTTAAAAAACCTTCTTCTTTATATGGGTAACGCTTGAAAAGATAGTCAGCAATTATTGCGCTTAATATGGCATCACCAAGATATTCAAGCCGTTCATTATTTTCTGCAGCGCCTTCTTTTACCGAGCGATGGCTTAGTGCGGTATAATACAAAGAATATCGGCCAGGTTTAATGCCAAGAACATTTTGAAGTTGCTTTTCAAAATAGAGGGCTTTCTTTGATTTTATAAATCTATCGAACAAATAGTGTTATGATAAATACTCTTTAAAAATAAGTGTTGCATTGTGACCACCAAAACCAAAACTATTATTTAGTGCTGCTTTTACTTTACGGTGTTGTGCAACATTAAAAGTAAAATTTATTTTACGATCAAGTCCGGGATCATCTGTAAAATGATTTATTGTTGGCGGAACGATACCTTCGTTTATACTTTTAATACAGGCAACTGCTTCAATTGCACCTGCCGCTCCAAGGCAATGCCCCGTCATAGATTTTGTAGAACTGATGTTGATGTTATAAATATGCTCACCAAATACATGCATTATTGCTTTTGTTTCGGCAATATCTCCTAATGGCGTTGATGTTCCATGTGTATTAACATAATCAATTTCAGATGCCTGCATACCGGCATCATCAAGTGCAGAAAGCATTGCTTTTTTTGCACCAAGTCCTTCCGGGTGTGGCGCTGTCATATGGTAAGCATCTCCAGAAGCGCCTGCGCCAGCTAATTCACAATAAATTTTTGCACCTCTTTTTAAGGCATGTTCTAACCTTTCTAAAATTAAAATGCCTGCACCTTCTCCCATAACAAATCCATCCCTGTCTTTATCATAAGGGCGGCTGGCTGTTTTAGGATCATCATTGCGTTCACTTAATGCTTTCATAGAACTAAAACCGCCAACAGCGCCTTCGCAAATACCCATTTCAGTACCGCCGCAAAGCATAATATCAGCTTTATTCAATCTTAAATGATATAAACCTTCAATCATTGCGTTGTTGCTGGTGGCACAGGCGCTTACTACGGCAAAGTTTGGTCCTCTTAAATTATGGCGCATTGAAATTACGCCGGCACCCATATCAGTAATAATCTTCGGTATAAAAAAAGGCGAGAATTTTGGCGTACGATCATTCAGCCCGTAGTTTATACATCCTTCCTGAAAACTTTCAAAGCCGCCGATTCCGCTACCTACAATTACGCCTATTCTTTCCGGATCATAATTGTCTTTTATAAGATTAGCATCCATCATTGCTTCATCGGATGCTGCGATAACAACCTGCACATTTGGATCAAGTCTGTGTGCTTCTTTTTTATCAAAATACTTACTACCGTCAAAATTTTTTATTTCACAGGCAAACCTTGTTTTAAATTTGGAAGCATTAAATCTTGTGATATAATCGCAGCCAGATTTGCCTTCTATAAGACCTTTCCAAAATTCAGGTACATTATTTCCAATTGCAGTAATTGCACCCATTCCTGTAACAACTACTCTATCATACTTCATAGCAAGACTTGATATGTGAAAATCCGCCTGTAATGCACTATAACACTACAGGCGGATTTTAATAGATTAGCGATAAATTATTTAGCGTGTTCTTCAAGGTACGTTACAGCTTGTCCAACAGTAGTAATAGTCTCTGCCTGCTCATCAGGAATTGAAATATTAAATTCTTTTTCAAATTCCATAATTAACTCAACTGTATCCAGCGAGTCGGCTCCAAGATCGTTTGTAAAGGAAGCCTCATTAGTAACTTCTGCCTCTTCAACGCCTAACTTGTCAACAATTATTTTTTTTACTCTTGTGGAAATGTCTGACATTTTATAAAAGTTTTTTTGTGAGACGCAAAAGTATAATTTTTACTTAAAAACAAAGTTTTTCCATGATTTTTGTTTAAGATATTTATTGTTTAAAATTTGACTGAATAAGAAAGAATTTTTATTTCGCATAAATTCGTAATTTGATTGCTTCTAAATTCTAACGATACTTATGGCGCTTCGAATAATTGACCATGGAACTGATGAATATACGCAAATGGTAAAGCTGCGAAATATGCTTTTAAGAAAGCCATTAGGTTTAACTTTTGATGTAGATGAGCTTGAAGGCGAAAAAGATGATATTTTATTAGGATGTTTTGATGATAAAAAACTTGAAGGTTGTTGCCTGCTAACGAAAGTTGCTCCTGAAATAGTGCGGTTGCGTCAAATGGCAGTTGTATCTGGTTTACAAGGCAAAGGCATCGGGAAAGTATTAATGCAGTTTGCAGAAAATATTGCAAGAGATAGAGGTTATAAAAAAATTATAATGCATGCTCGTAAAACTGCCGTAGGTTTTTATGAAAAATCAAGCTATAAAAAAACAGGTGAAGAATTTGAAGAAGTAACCATAGCGCATTATATTATGGAAAAAGACTTGTAACTATTTAAGTATAATAATCATTTACTTTATCTTTCGTTCTTTATATGGCTGTTTAATAAAATTCTTAATTCATGTTGCTGATCGCGATCAAGATTTTCTTTCGGCACTAGAAAAAAAGATTTGGCAGAAAAATATAAATGAAAAAAATTTGGACTTTCAAAATATTTTGTAAACCGGTTCCATTCCCACTCCACTCTGCCCTGCTTATTTTCTAACGATACATATAAAGGTTGAAATGCAATAGTAAACGATTCTTTAAAAGTTGCAGAACGTTTATAAACTGTATAAGGCATAAAAAACCAGAAGGAAAGTATAAAAACAAACCAAATAAATGAACCAATTAAAAATGGCTCGGGACGTATTTTACCATTGAAATATAAAACAGCAGAAATAAGATCAAAAATTATAATTACAATAAACATTACACGTATTTCCGTTTGCGCTATAAAATGATAACGCAAAGCTTGTAACACTTTATTTTTTGTGTAAGAAAAACTAAAACGCATGTATACGCAGCTAATTGAACTGTATTAAAAATCGTGATAAAAATTATAAAGATTTGTTTTAATGTCTACGCCAAATAACCATTCTGACTGATCAACAACAGATGAATTACGGCTGCGATAAGCAATGTTCATTTCTATACTTAACCTATTAGCCGGATTTAAAAGATAACCTGCAGTAAGTTGGTTAAAAGAATATTTTGTTTTGATGCCCTGCAATGTTTTGCTTCCAACAAATGGCACACCTGTTTCTCCGCCCCAAAGATCTTCTCCATTATTATAAACTAACCCGGGATTTTCTCCGCGTATTGTATAAATATTTTCCAAAACACCATACCAGCGGTCTTTCTGGTAATTAAATATTGAAATAAATTCATGAAAATTTGCCCCAAAAGGATCTGTGAGCGATTGATAATAATGTGTATAATTTAATCCCACAATACCTCCCACACCGTGTCCATATTCATAAGGGCGAACGCCATTCCATTCAAACCTGTACGATAATCCTTTTACATTAAAAATATCCTTATTCCATATTCCTAATTGCAACGCATACTTGTTACCATAATTTTGTTTATGGTTATCCAACGATTTTTTTAGGTTCAAATCGTCTAATGCAAGCTGTCCGTAAATAAATCCTTTTTTATAAAGTTTATACTTCAGATTAAAACCAATCATTGCGTTATCAGGTGAACCGATTGTAAATTCTAACGGACGTATAAAAATCAGCGGATTTAAATATTGTACATCAAAACCTCGCGTAAAGCCGGTATCTTTTCCAAGCCATGTAACTTCATCAAACAAACCTATCTGGAATTTTTTTGTTGAAAATCCCAGATAATGAATTGTACTGTATTTTGGCTGCGGATTACCATACACTTCATCCCAAAAATTATTTGTATAATGATTATACAAAACATTATAAGTAAGCTTCCATAAACGCGCCTGCAATCTTATATAAGGATAATTGTTTGCATTATCCGAGAGCAAAAGACTTCTGTATCCATCTCCTAAAAACTGCTTGCCATATCCCGCTGATACAAGAAAATATTTATTTGGCGTATAGGTTACATTGAAATCAAAATTTGTATTAGAAAAGCGATTGTTATTTTTTAATGTTGCAGCGTTTGCGCCAGGTATAATGTATTTGTTTGATGATGGATTGTAATGATCGTATTTTGTAAAAATGGCGCTGTCAACATAAGCAGGATACTGATTAAGATTAGTAATAACAGAAAGATTAAAAGAAAATTTATCATTAAAAACACCCTGCATTCTTATACCACCTGCAAAGTTTGTAAGTGCATTATCTTTCCTGTTCGATTTTGAAATGCCTGCTTCTATATAAGGATCAATTGTGAAAACACTGTTTTTTCCGATCGCTCTAATTAAATTTGAATTACTGATGTTGCTTTTTAAAGATTCATCCAAACCAAATATACTGTCTTGTAATATGGATTTATGTATTACGCCTGTTTGTTTTAATTCAAGCCAGTTCATGCTTCTAAAGCCGCTAAATACAGATGAATCTGCTTCAAACATTAACTCATTTAAGCGGTTTTGTACCTGTTGATTTAATGGTACTTGCTGTGCATATAAATTGCTGCAACGCATTAAAACAATTAATAAAAAAAATATTTTATA
>CAXSDU010000118.1:0-10274 GCA_964236165.1 uncultured Parafilimonas sp.
GCATTACTGATGTATAAAATGCTTCTAATGTTTGTCCGCTTAAAGTGCGCCCGCTGGCATCTGTAATTGTTCCGCTGATCATTATTGGCAATGATTCTTTTTTTACATCACGGAAATATTTTTTGATGGCATAGATAGCAGCTTTTGCATTTAATGTATCAAATATTGTTTCAATTAAAAGCAAATCAACGCCACCTTCAACCAATCCCTTTATCTGCTCATAATATGCATCAACTGCTTCATCAAAAGTTAAAGCACGATAACCAGGATTATTTACATCTGGAGAAAGTGATAATGTTTTGTTCATAGGACCAATAGCGCCTGCTACAAATTTATCTGCAAACGATAGTCCATTTTCAGCAGCATATTCAGCTACTGCTTTTTTTGCAATTTTTGCAGCTTCAAAATTTATTTCATATGCAAGCGATTGCATATTGTAATCTGCAAGAGAAATTTTTTGCGCATTGAAGGTGTTGGTTTCAATTATATCTGCGCCTGCTTCTAAATATTGCTTATGAATTTCTTTAATAATTTCCGGCTGTGTAAGACTAAGCAAATCATTATTGCCTTTTATATCTGAAGCCCAATCTTTAAAACGTTCTCCGCGATAATCAGCTTCAGCTAATTTATGCTGCTGAATCATAGTTCCCATCGCGCCATCAATTATTAAAATACGCTGCTCTAATAGCTCATTTATTTTCATACAATAAAATTAATAGTTGAAACAAGAAGCAGCTTATTTATCGCGAAGCAAAAACCAAAACTTAAAACGTGAAAACTTATTTTGAGAAAGTTTGCGTTTATTAGTTCCGAATGGCCGAACAATAAACAAATCCGCCTTAGATGCAAAAATAAATTAAGTAAACTGCATAACCAAACAAACGTTAATGCGTAATGTATCTGTCAACTGGCATGCGGTTTTGCAAACTTCTGCCAAGCGTTAATTCATCAGCATATTCCAGTTCACCTCCAAAAGCAATGCCGCGTGCAATAGTTGTAATTCTGCAGTTAAGATTATGTATTTTTTTCTGAATGTAATAAATAGTTGTATCGCCTTGTATGTTTGGACTCAATGCAAAAATTAATTCTTCTGTTTGTTCTTTTTTAATTCGCTGAATGAGTGATTCTATCTGAAGTTGATCCGGTCCAATTCCATCCAGAGGAGAAATTATGCCGCCAAGAATATGATATGTGCCGCTGAATTGTTGTGTATTTTCAATGGCAATAACATCGCGTATATTTTCAACCACGCAAATAATTCTTTGATTACGCATTGAGTTGGCGCAAATGGAACAAATATCTGCATCACTTACGTTGTAACAACGCTGGCAAAATTTTATATCTCTGCGCATGCATGCAATTACATCACTAAAATTTTCTGTTGTGGCTTCATCTTGTTTTAAAAGATGAAGTACCAGGCGCAATGCTGTTTTTTTTCCAATGCCCGGTAATTTAGCAAATTCGTTAACCGCATTTTCAAGAAGTGAAGAAGAAAACTGCATGAAACAAAGTTAGTAAATGATGCGTGATGAATTAAGAATTATACATTATGATTATGATTGAATAAGTATAAAAGCAGTTATATATAATTACTATTATTTTTGATTGCTTCTCACAAATTAATATTGATCTCATTATCCCAGTTTTGTTTAATCGTAATTTTTCTTGGTATATCAATTACAATTTCAGGTTGCTTTTTAAGTTCAAAATTTCCTGGTGTCCAGGTCATGTTTTTATCACTGTCAAATAAAATTCTTAGGTTATAATCGCCGGGCTTATAAAGTTTACGATAAAATTCTGCAGAAGTTAATGTAACAGAATCTACAACAATCTTATTCTGCAGTAATTGCAAAACAGGATTTTTGCCAAGTTCAAGATTTGGAAAACGTAATCGGATACTTCCATACTGGCTTTCACTACTTGTTTTAAAACTGATTGTATCATTTTTTGCAAGCGTTCTTCCGCTACTATCTGTAAATGCATCTTTTTGTATTATCAGTTTAAAATATTCATCTTCTTTCCACGAATAATTTATAGCGAATGTTGTGAGTGAACTATCAGCCGTTATTTTAAAAGGCATCGCATGAAAATTAGTATCACTTAAACTTATTTTTGATGAATCGTAATGCTGAAGCGGTGTTTTAAAATTGATAATAAAATCGCTTAATAAATCCTGCACTTTTTGCAAGTTGGTATTAAACGTTATAGTTTTAGTTGTATCAGCAGGTTTCTTTTTAGCCGGTGTATTATTTGAATTATTCGCCGTTGCATTATTGGTTTCTTTGCTGGGCTTATATTCATTAAAAGCGTACAAGACTAACGGCTGCGATACAGTACTGTCAATGGTTACAGGCGCGTTTAAAAAAGCAAACATTTTAGTACTGTCATCATATTTTTTAGAATAATCATTCGGTAAAACATACACAACATATGTTCCGTAAGCAAGATAATGAAAGCTAAACCTGCCGGCGCTATCAAGACTTGCATAATAATAAGGGCGATCTTTTTTTATAGCTGAATCATTTAGATTTTTATGAAGTATAACTATCAGCGTTGAGTCTGATGTTCCGGTTTCAGCCAGTAATACTTTACCGCTTAATTCTCCGTTAGCAATATTGTTGCCTGTTGAAAAAACGTAAGTGAAATTTTTATATGGATTGCCTTCATTTACATCTTTAATAGATCTGCCAAAGTTTATAGAATAAGTTGTATTTGGCTGAAGTGTATCTTTTAAACGAACTGTTACAGTTTGCAAATGACTTTCTGCATAAGGCGATTGAACAGGATTTGGCGATGTAATAATTGATTGAAGTAACTGCGGATCTAACTGCACATATTCATTAAATGTAAGTGTTATTCTGTTTGCGTTGAAATGAAGCGAAGAATCTGCAGGAGTTGCTTTAATAAGCACAGGTGGCAACGAATCTCTTGGTCCGCCACCGGGCGGAATAATATTGGCGCAGGAACTTAGTGCGAAAATTTTTAAGATTGAAAGAATGATAAATAAAGTTAGAACGTACTTTTTCATTTACTATAAAATGATGCAAACATAATCGCTTTCACTTTCTGTGTTTCCTAATAATCTTATAATTATAATTCTGCTTCTTCTTCATTCGCTTCGTGCAATTCAACTGCCATATTATTTGTTTTCACAAATTCGCACCAATGGCAATCAGGTTTGCCACAACCTGTGTAAAAATCATGCAGCTGAATTTTATCCCAAACTATTTTTATTTGTTCTTTAACTGTTGTTATGTCTTCAGGTTTTATATACAATTTTTGTTTTTGATAATTTTTCTTTTTATCAGGTTCTATAAAATCAAATTCACTGCTTACAGCTTTCCAGTCGCGGCTTTGGTTATCCAATAAAATTTTATAAAACACAGCCTGGCGCCAATAATCGCCGCCTTCAGGATTTTTTTCATTTGGCGGCATTAATTTTTCTTTTGCATAATCAACATTACCTGTTTTATAATCAACTACGTTTACTTCTTTCCCGTTGAACTCAAGCTTATCTAATTTTCCTTTTAATGGCACGCCGTTCACAACAACATTTTTTATATTTCTTTCTAATGCAACAATCTTGTTCCAGCTGTATAAATATTTTTCATAGTAGTTTGATAAAACATCTTCTCCGTATTCCAATCGTTCACCAAATCTTTGTTTTGTGAAGCTTTCACGATGGCGGTGCATATACCATTTAAAATCTTCTATAAATATTTGTTTTGATGGAAATACATTGTTGCCATTCTGCATTTTTTTAAACAATTGTTCCAGTGCATAATGAACAGAAGAACCAAATTCTGTTGCTTCATTTTTAGGTGAAGGAATACGGATTAGATTCTTAAAATAAAATTCCAGCGGGCATTTTAAATAATTATTTAATGCTGTTACATTCATCACAAATCTTTCCAGTAAACTGTTGATGTATTCTGTTTCTATCTTTTCAATTTCAGGTTTCACATCACTGTCTAATTGCAATACTTGAAACTCAGCTTGCGCAGGAATATTAACAAAAACTTTTTCTGTTTCTAATGCATGATTATCTAAAATCTCTGCAATAAACATCGATGGTTCCAAAGCTTTTCCATCATTTTTAAAAGCAGAATAAGAGATGTACAAATTTTGTTCTGCTCTTGTTAACGCCACATAAAATAAACGTCGCAATTCTTCATCAGAACTATCATCATTACCAGCAACAGAAGTAAAAATATTATCCGGAAATTTATAGCCGCCGAAAGGCTTTCGTTTCTTTTCCCAAAAACCTGCATTGCAACCGGTAAAAAAAACATACTCAAATTCCAAACCTTTGCTGCCATGTGCGGTTAAAAGATTAACACCTTTATCATTGCCGCTTACTTCAATTAACGGTAAAGGAAGGTTTTCGCTTTCCATCAAATCAAACAACTTTATTAATTGTTTAAGATCAAGATTTGGATTGCGATGTGTTTCTTCTTTTATAAAATCAAACAAACCGGTAAGCACTTGCAACAGCCAAAGTTTATCATCACTTTTCATAATAAAATTTAAAATGCCTGCTTCACGAATAATAGCTTCAAATAAACCCTGCAACGTAATATTCGGCACTTTTGATATCAAACTTTCTATGGTTTCGCTGGCTTTTTTTAAACCTTCATTCATGCCTTGCGAAAACAAATCGCGAACAGGTTGTTTGCTTCTTTCATATAATAATTTTCGTATCGAAGTTTTGTTTTCGCTATATTGTTTATCTGCCACTTCAATACTTGTTCTGGCAATTTCTATCGGTGGAATTTTAAGCCAGTCGTAATGCAAAATTTCAAACAATAATTCATCTCCATTGTTTGGAGTATCGTGTTCATGTTGAAGCGATAAATATCTTAAAACACTTATTATCTTTTTTGCAAACGGAATGCATAAAATATTCAAGCTGCGCTTGCTGTAATACGGAATCTTTTTCAGCTTGAAATATTGCGCTAATTCTTCACCATATTTATTCTCTTTATAAATGATGCCGATCTTTGAAGGCGCAATGCCTTCGGCTAAAATTTTTTCAACCTGTTGCACAATGCCGATCATTTCCTGCCGCTGCGTTTCGTATTGATGAATAACTGGTTTGTGTGTAAGCTGGTTAATTTTTATGTTGGATGATAAAAGCTCTTTGCTTAAACCTTCAATCTGTTTTATTAAGCGATCATTATTTTTATTAATGATGGTTTTTGAAACATCGAGAATGCCTTGCGTTGAACGATAATTATGTGTAAGCACAACAGTTAATAAATCGTTCTTATAACTGTTTGCAAAATGCAGCATGTTTTCTACGTTCGCGCCTTGAAAACGGTAAATACTTTGATCATCATCACCAACAACAAAAACATTTGGCTTATCCCAATAATTGATCAGCAATTCAACCAAACGGTTTTGTGTGCCGCTTGTATCCTGATATTCATCCACCAGAATATATAAGAACTGTTCCTGGTAACGCAACAACAAATTCGGATTTTCCTTAAATGCTTTAATTACCCAATTAATCATATCATCAAAATCATACAAATTGCTCTTGCGCATTAACTGTTGAAAATTATCAAACTCATTTACAGCAGCGCGCAGCTTTTCCATGCGTTCTGTTTCTTCTTCAATTTTATCTGTACGTACATCACCTTTCTTAAAATTGCCGGTCAATCGTTTAGCAACGTATTCATCACGTGTTGATAAAGAAATTATATAAGCGCTTATACGTTCATTAATAAATGTTGGCGACCAGCCTTCGCGCTTCATCGTACTAAATAAAGATTGAAGGTTGTTGATTTCAAAATACACATCGCCGCGATAACGTTTTAACGGATGATTTTTTTGAAATGAATCGATTAGTTGTTTAAATAAATCTATGCGTTGCAAATCTGAAATAGCATCTAATGCTGTTTTTTCAAACAAGCTTAAATTATCCTGAATAACATCATTACAAAAAGCATGAAACGTGTAAATATTTACTTTGTATGCATCGGCACCGATGAATTCCAAAATGCGTTTACGCATAGCAATAACGCCCGCATCTGTATAGGTTAAACAAAGAATATTTTGCGGCTGCGTATCAGTGTTCAACAAAATTTTTCCAATGCGCGCAGAAAGAATTTGTGTTTTGCCTGTGCCCGGTCCGGCTATTACCATTACCGGACCTTCAATAGTATCTACTGCACGTTTCTGTTGTTCATTTAACCGGTTATATTCTGTGTTGAATTTATCTAATTGATAGTTGTTGCGAGGCATTGTACAAAGATACTTTTTTGATTGTTGTTGTTTTGTAAATGCTGCGCATTTTGTGCATTGTTCTGTTCTTTTTCTCTTGAAAGAAAAAGAACCAAAAAGTTCAAGAACCGATGATAAGCAACACATCGGTTCGTTTTGTTCTATTAAGTTTTTGTACTGTTGCTTCTTTGTCTGTTGGGCGGTGAAGTTGCAAATAAAAAACACAATTTATTGCACGTTATTGCGGGGAACGAAGCAATCGGATAAATAACAGAAACGCTGGTAAAGAAAAACACAACCGCTCATACGTCATTCCCGCGCAGGCGGGAATCTGCTCTTAGAAAATTATGCTTTCTTCTATAAGATGTTTGTTACTTTCTTTTTCTTGAAAAAAAGTAAGTAACCAAAGAAAATTCAAGGAAAAATGATATTCAGCACATTTGTCCATTCGCCTTGATGAAGCTTTTGTAGCGCAGATTTTTTGAGCAATTGAACATTGATGTTGCAAGTAAAAACTTAGCTTGTTGCACGTCATTGCGAGGAACGAAGCAATCTGTAGATATGATTTTATGGGCTGTGAACATTTGAACAACTATCAGCAACAGTTCCGGCTATCCATTACAATCCGGCACAAAGCAATGCACAAAATCTTCACCGTGTTTTCCATTTCTATCCGGCAGCCTTTGAAAAATTAATTTCAATTCAACAAAGCCTACATCTTTATGAAACGATCGTGTTGTTTTGCTTTTTTATTTGGCGTAAATAATTCTTTTTTCCTTCTAACTGATTTTCGGATAACGAAGATGCTTTAGCCATTGTAGATAAAAAGTCTTCACTTGCTTTCAATGAGTTATTTCCAACAGCTATCCCAGTTACACAAACATCAGTTCCGTAAAAAGTCTTTTTATGACTTATTCTAAAATTTGCAGCTCTAATAAATTCTAAAATATAGGTGGTTAAGCCTTTAAAATTTGTAGAAGATGACATACTTAAATCATCTACAAATCTCGTATAAGTAATATTGTTTTGTTTGCAAAAGTTGTGAATTGCAAAATCAATAGGAATAAAAACAAGATTGGCGATGGAAGTACTTGTAGGACAACCTTGTGGTAACATGCCTTTATATGTGGTTAACTTTGTTAGAATACCTGACACATCTGGAGAAAAGCCATTAGCTATAAACATTCCATAAACGAGATGCCAGCTAATTGAAGGAAAAAACTTTTTTAAGTCGGTTGTGAATTTATATTTCTTGCCTTTATGTGCATTTGCATTCGAAATATTTGTTCGTCCTTTTACACCGCCATATAAAAAGAAAGGCAAATCTATTTTATCTAAAACTTGACTTTTAATTCTTTGTTGAATTTCTTTGAGTCTGCCTTTACTTGGGTAAAGAATTCTTTTACTATCAACTTTTTGCTTGTAGAAATCATCTATTTGAGAGATTATTTTTTGCAATTCCTTCGATGTCGCACGGCATTGTAAAACATATACTAAATGTTTTTCCTGCTTAATCATGATTAAGTCATTTAGCAAATAGATTTTCAACAAATGATTTGATGCTCGGGAAAAGCATTTTGAATGCTTCACGTTTTTCTTTAGGCACGTCAGTTTCTTTAATTGATATAAAAAGTAAAACTGATAATGGAATTTCTAAACTTTTAGAAATTGCTGTAATTGTTGATAGAGTCGGGTCTTTCGTATTACTTTCAATTTGTGAAAGATATGTAGGAGAAACTTTTGCTTTTTTTGCAAGATCTTTTTGTTTTATTCCTTTCGACTTTCTAAAGCTTTTTATCGTCGTACCTACTTGCATATAATCTTTTTAAAAAAGGGGGTTACCGCGCTCAGTTGTCAAAAAAATCATGTATTTCTTTGATAAGAAAGTAACGCGCTAACACATCAATCATTCGTAAAAGAATGTTTGACCATAGTTGTTTACTTTCAAAACTGGAATCAGCGTTGTCGTTGCATTCACAACTTGCAATGCAAACCTCGAGCTCAACAACATCTTCTTCTGGTAAGGAACACCGGTTCTTTTTTAAGAAAGCCTTGACCTTAATTAGCAAGACTTTCTCGGGATTAATTTTTTTAAGCATAACGATTGTTTTAATGGCGGCAAAATCACCGCTTGTTCCGTTACGAGAATGCGCCACCATCAACATTGCCGATGTTCCTATTAAGCCCCCTTCTTAACTTGTTCCATTCTTTACTTAAATATTTTCTTGTCTTATTTACTATAGCCGGAATACTAGACCCAAAGGGTTGCAGTTAAACTGCTTCACAAATTGTTGTGTGGTTCATCAATTAATCCTTCAAAGAACTGTTGACGCAAAAATAGAATAAATTTCCTAATAGCAAACTTTTTTAGGAAAAAATTTCTATTGGGGATTTTATGTTAATAATTATATGTGCAATAATTATTTCACGAGGCGTCTGTTAGGCATAGTCCATGCCTAAATCACTGCGTTTTCAAATCTCTGATTTAAACCAAACGTTTTTAAAGACTATATTTTCATTCAACAATTATTAAACAACGTTCGTCTGCTAAAAAAATCATCACTACAAAAGCTACATCAAGGCGAATGAACAAATGTGCTGAAACCGACGAAGGAGGTTCGCAAGACAAATAAAAAATATGGTAGCAAAAACATCATTCGTTAATTAACCAGATGCTTTACAGTATCATTATTCTTCTTTTATTTCGTAAGGAATCTTTATAATAAAATTTTTTGTAACTACAGGTGTTCCATTTTTACCTGCGGGGTTCAAGGGTGATGTTTTTTGTATTAAGTAAGGAAGCATTGTCACGCCATAACCCGGGTCATTTAACGGATGAATTTTTGAAAGGGAACCATCAATTTCCACATCTATTGAAAACCGAATTTCGAATTTACCAGCCGGAGAACCGTTACCTGTAGCAGCAGCAACTGCCGCATCGCTTAAATAATGAATTAAAGAATCAATACCTATGGCGGGTTCAGGAAGCCCGCTGGCTGATATGCGTATGGTAGCCGATTTAGTATTGTTTGTACTATTTCCTCCGAGTTCATTTTTGTGTAAAATATCTATTGGCGGAGCCACAACATCACTATCCTGTTTTTGTGTTTGCTTATTAGATTTCGTTTGCCCGAAACAAACAATTGAATTAACCAAAATGGCAAAAAATAAACAGCAATGGATTATGCAATTATTTATTTTTTTAAAACTTAAAAAATTAATTTTAGTTGCCATATTTATATTTTAGAGAAAGATACTATAAATAGTTTTGTGTAAGATTATATAAACTAACTATTCTGTAGCAATAAGGTTTTCACCATTGCATATCAAAACCTTTCCAATAACTTATTTAATTCAGTAACTAAGCTCGGCGAAGTGTTTGGGTGTCTCGGCGAAGGTACCCCAGCTCGACGAAGTGTTCGGGTGTCTCGGCGAAGTTTGCAACTTCGCCGCATCTATCTTAAAGTTTGTAACTTCCTGACAGGCACCGTCTCTTACGAACAACCCTGCACTTTCCCATATACAATGCATCAAAATCTTTGCATCAACTTATCAAGTTCAGTAACCACAATTTCTTCCCGTTGTTTATAATCGCCTTCAATTAAAATATATGGAATGTTTCTTTTATCAAGTGCAGCTTTAAATACAGAAAAAATTTCTGATCTTCTGCTAGCAAGATCACGCAACGGATCTTCAATCCATGGAGTATCTGTGTTCATTAGAAAATATAAGTCGTACGTGGTTTTCTTTTCTATATCATAAAGCATTTGCGGAACAGCAGACAAATAATGCTGCACATAGATTTGTGTAGTGATCACATCAGTATCACAAAACAAAAGTTTATTAGCAGTTTGTAATTGTTGATTAATGCTTTCATCATGCAATAGTGCAATTTGTATAATCTCTTTTTCTGTAAATTCATTTGATGTAAGTATTGTTCTTGCTGCTTCAGGAACCCAATTCGTTTTATAATGCGCAGCCATCAGTTTACACATATATGTTTTGCCTGTACTTTCAGGTCCGTAAAAACATATCTTCTTTACAAAGTA
>CAXSDU010000119.1:0-10098 GCA_964236165.1 uncultured Parafilimonas sp.
CTGTAAGTCATACCTTTTTCTACAATATTTTTTGCAACCGTATAAACATTTTTACGCTTGCCATAAAAGCCTTTGGCTTGTTTAAGAATTTTTTTTCTTCTTGCCTTTGATGCAACAGCATTTACTGAACGTGGCATATAATAATTTTTTTGAAAATTTAATAATGATGATAAATTTACTTTAAGCGCAGTAAACGCATTACAAAATCGCGGTTGGTAGAATCAACAAAACCTTTATGCCGCATTCCTCTTTTACGTTTTGTAGATTTTTTAGTAAGAATGTGACGCTTAAATGCTTTCTGAAAGCTTATTTTACCTGTAGCTGTTACTTTAAAGCGCTTTTTGGCGCTTGAATTTGTTTTTACTTTTGGCATTATAATCTTTTAAAGATTACTCCCTGCTGGCGTTTCCGCTTCGTGCGGAACTCTTAGTGAGCCTTACGGGAACAAAAAAGGAACGCGAAGGTAATGATTTGCACTTTATCTGCAAACTTATTGTGCTAAGATTTCATATTGATAAACTGCAATGGGAGGGAAAGACTTGCCTGCTTGCATGCTGCCATTGCCTGCTGCAGATCATCTATTTTTTTACCTGTAACTCTCACTACATCATCCATAATCTGCGCCTGAAGTTTAAGCTCGCTGTCTTTTATAATTTTCACTATCTTTTTTGCATCTTCCTGCTTCAGCCCGTTTGTTACAGCTACCTCTTTTTTTAAAACCTTGCCGCTTTGGAAAGCATCTTTAGAAAAATCAAATGCATTTGCATCAATACCTTGCTTTACAGCGCGGCTTATTAATACATCTATCACTTGTTTCATCTTCATATCACTATCCACTTCAAGCGTTAAAATATATGTTTTTTTGTCAAGATCAATTTGTACGTGCGAATTGCGAAAATCAAAACGATTTGTTATTTCTTTTTTTATTGAGTTTACCGCATTATCCAGCGTTTGCAAATCAACCTTGCTAACTATATCAAATGATGGCATTGTAATAAATTAAATTGTTAATGATAAACACGCAAAATTACCAGACTATTAAACTTGTAACACCATTTTAAGTCTTAAATTCATAAAAATATATTTTTTCTGGAACAACAATTGAACTATTCATTAATAACGAAAATTCATAAAAAACATATGAAAACTAATTTTAGAAAAATAGCTTATCCGCTACTCATTTTGTTGATAGCGGCATCATGCAGCTCGCCACGTTATGCGTCGGCACAAAATGATGGTTATTATGATAATAATAACCAAAATAATAACGATCAAAATTATAATAACCAAGATGATCAGAATTATAATAATCAAAACAATAATAACGGAAATGATAATTATAGTTATGATCAGAACCAGAATAATGACCAAGGTTATGATGATGATCCAAATAATTTTGATGAAGAACCTTCAGATGTTAACATCAACACTTTTAATGATGCGTTAAATCCTTATGGACGTTGGGTTGAATCTCCGCAATATGGTCATGCATGGGTTGCATCACAAAGCGGGTTTGTACCATATTCAACAGGCGGGCATTGGGTTTATACAGCTTATGGATGGACATGGGCTTCTGATTATGCATGGGGTTGGGCGCCTTTTCATTATGGCCGTTGGGCTTATGATCTCTCTTACGGATGGATGTGGGTTCCGGGTTATGAATGGGGACCAGCTTGGGTATCATGGAGAACAGGCGGTGGATATTATGGCTGGTCTCCTTTAGGGCCAGGTATAAACATAGGAATTGGAATTGGAGGCGGCATTCCTTATAATAGATGGGTATTTGCACCTTGCAGATATATGGGTAACCGATACATTGGAAGATATTATGCACCTTACAGAAGGAATGTTACAATTATACATAATACTACTATAATTAATAATACAACAGTATATAATAACCGCAGGTTTGTGGCAGGACCCAACAGAACGGATGTAGAAAGATTTTCAGGCAGAAAGATTACGCCTGTTCATATTCAAAATACATCACGACCTGGAAGAACAGTTGTATCTAATAATAATGTTCAAATGTTTCGTCCTGGTGTAAAACAAAAAGCACAGTATCGTAATAATAATAATGATAATAACGTGACCAGGAATTTTCAGAATAGAAATAATCAGAACTCACAGAATCAACATAGAACTCCTGATGTTAATAATAACAATATTAATAATAGCGGGCAGAATAATAATTCAAGACAGAGAGGAAATAATCAGCAGCAGCAGAACAATCAAAATCAGCCGTTGAATAACAATCAGCAAAACCCAAATCAAAATAAGCCAAGGAATTATCAGCCTTCACCAGATCAGCGGGACAAAATTCAGGATATGCGCAATCAGCAAAAGCAACAAAATCAGGAAAGGTCTAATCAACAACGTCAACAGCAGCAGAATCAACAACAGCAGCAACAACAAAATCAACAGCAACAGCGTGATCAAAACAGAAAACCGCCTGAATCCGGCTATCAAAGACAATTAAATAATCAAAATAATAAACAGCAATTCAGGCAGCAGGAACAAAGACAACCACAATTTCAACCACAATTTCAACCACAACAAAAACAACAGCAAACATTTAAACAGCCACCGAATAATGGCGGCGTCGAAAGAAATAATGGAAGACACAATCGTCAATAAATAAAAAGCCACGTTTAGCGTGGCTTTTTATTTTATATGAATAGATATCTTACTGAGTTGGTACGGATTGTTTATTTTGCACAAAACAAAAACTTTGAATACAAGCTCAATTATATTTATAGTGGTTGTTTCTGTAATGCTTACAGCTAGCCTGATGTTTATTATTTTAACCCGCACAAAAATTTCCAGCGGGTATAATATACCTAAAACAACGGGTGGTGTTAGCATGCAGTTACAGGCTTATGAACGATTGCTTATTCTTGTTGATCGTATAGCTTTGCCTCACTTGATAAGCAGGGTAAATCAGCCAAACGCAACTGCGCGGGAAATGCAATTATTACTTACACAAACTGCACGTTCGGAATTTGATTACAACATTACACAACAGATTTATGTTTCGCCAGACGCATGGAGTGCTGTAAAAAATCTTAAAGAACAAAACCTGCTTATCATTAATCAGCTTGCCAATGTACTTCCTCCAAACGCAACCGGGCTGGATTTAAATAAACTCTTACTTGAATTTTTAATGAATGATAAAAAAGGAACATTGCATGAAGTAGTTAGTGAAGCATTAAGCTTTGAAGCAAAAAAGTTAATGGATTAATTTGTACAAAAAGGTTGCAAACTTTTTTTATGCATAATAAAACCAAATGTTTTACTGATAGCGGCATTGAGATAAGAAACATATATAATTATTCAACAATCAATAGTCAGCAATTAACAGAGATGCCCGGAGAATTTCCGTTTACACGCGGCATTCAGCCCGATATGTATCGTGGCAAATTATGGACGATGCGCCAATATGCTGGATTCTCTACTGCTGAAGAAAGTAATAAGCGCTATCATTATTTATTATCGCAAGGTGTAAGTGGCTTAAGCGTTGCTTTTGATCTTCCAACACAAATAGGTTACAATAGTGATCATCCGCTTGCAGAAGGCGAAGTTGGTAAAGTAGGTGTTGCAATAAATAGTATTCGCGATATAGAAACTTTATTTAACGGTATCAGTTTGCAGGATGTAAGTACATCAATGACGATTAACGCAACCGCTTTTATTCTGTTGAGTTTTTACGTTGCCGAAGCAAAAAAACAAAATGCAGATCTAAAAAAAATTACCGGCACAATTCAAAATGATATTTTAAAAGAATACGCTGCAAGAGGAACCTACATTTATCCGCCCAAGCCTTCCATGCGCATCATTACTGATATTTTTGAATGGTGTGCTAAAGAACTTCCTAAATGGAATACCATTTCAATTTCCGGTTATCATATCCGCGAAGCAGGAAGCACAGCTGTGCAGGAAATTGCTTTTACTTTAAGCAATGGCAAAGCATATGTAAAAGCAGCACTTGATAAAGGGCTTGATATAAATATTTTTGGCAGGCGCTTATCATTCTTTTTTAATGCACATAATAATTTGTTTGAAGAAGTTGCCAAGTTTCGTGCAGCAAGAAAAATGTGGGCAAAAATGATGAAAGATTTAGGTGCTACAGATCCAAAAGCAATGATGTTGCGTTTTCATACACAAACAGGTGGCAGCACTTTAACAGCGCAACAACCGCTGAATAACATTTCACGCGTTACTGTACAAACACTTGCTGCTGTTTTAGGCGGCACACAAAGTTTGCACACAAATGGATTTGATGAAGCCTTGGGTTTGCCTACGGAAGAAGCCGCACGCACTGCATTGCGTACACAACAAATTGTTGCATTTGAAAGTGGTATTGCAGATACCGTTGATCCTTTAGGCGGAAGTTATTTTATAGAATCACTTACCAGCGAAGTTGAAAGTGCTGCCTGGAAATTGATTGAACAAATAGACGAAATGGGCGGCAGCGTTTCAGCCATTGAACAAGGATTTATTCAGAATGAAATTGCACGCAGCGCTTATGAATATCAACACAATATTGAAACAGGTGAAAAAATAATAGTTGGTATAAATAAATTTATATCAGAAAAAGAAAAAACAATTCCGCTTTTAAAAATTGATAAGAATACTGCAAGCTTACAAATTGAAAAATTGAAACAACTAAAAGCATCAAGAAATAATATTAAAGTAATAGATTGTTTGCAGACGTTAAATAATAAAGCAGTTACAGGAGAAAATTTAATGCCCGCTGTAATTGATGCTGTAGAAAACTTTTGCACACTCGGCGAAATTGCTGATGAATTAAGAAAAATATTTGGTGAATATTAATTCATTTTAAAACAATTATCTTTAATTAGAAACGGATAACCTTCTGCAAAATATTTTTCGTAAAAATTTCAAGTATTATCTTTCCCGATTAATTGTATGCCATGAAAAAATTATTGCTTACTTGTTTTTCATTTTTAGTTCTTTCTTTTCTGCATGCGCAATCTTCTTTTATAAAAGACAGTATTGATAGTTATATAAATAAAGGTATTAAAGACTGGAATATTCCCGGTCTTGCCATTGTTATTGTAAAAGATGGCAAAGTTGTTTTAATGAAAGGTTATGGTGTGCGTGATTTGAAAACTAAAGAACCGGTTGACGAGAACACGCTTTTTATGATTGCCAGTAACAGTAAACTTTTTACTGCCACTTCACTCGCGCAACTTGAATATGATAATAAGCTTTCGCTCGATGATAAGATTACAAAATATTTTCCGTGGTACAGAGATTATGATTCTAACACAACAGATCTTGTTACCGTAAAAGATATGTTATCGCATCATCTTGGTACAAAAACTTTTCAGGGCGATTTTACATTTTGGAATTCTACGCTTTCACGGGATTCAATCATGTATAAAATGCGCTTGTTAAAACCAACCGGAAATTTTCGTCAGCAGTGGGGTTATTGCAATAGTTGTTTTTTAACTGCCGGGCAAGTGATAGAAAAAGTTACCGGTAAACCTTGGGAAGTATATGTTTACGACAGCATTATTGCGCCTTTGGGTATGGAAAATACACATACACTTGGCAACAATATGGAACAAATGCCCGATGCATCAAGTCCTTATACGAATTCTTTTAATAATGATCTGCAATTATTGCCTTATGATAATGTTGATAATCTTGCACCGGCCGGTGCTATAATTAGTAATGTAAAAGATATTTCAAAATGGCTATTGCTGCAGCTCGATAGCGGAAAAGTAGACGGCAAACAAATTATACCGTGGAGTGCTATACAGCGTACAAGAGACATGAATACAATTATCCGCAGCCGCAAAAATCCTTTTTTGCCCATTAATATATATGGCTATGGAATGGGAATTTTTATAAGTGATTATGGCGGTCATCTTACATACGAACATACTGGTGGCGCTGATGGTTTTGTAACGAATACCTGTTTTGTGCCTGACGAAAATTTAGGCATATCAATTCTTACAAATAACGATAACCAGGAATTTTTTGAACTGCTGCGTTACGAAATTCTTGATGCATATTCAGGTTTGCCATTTCGTGATTACGGCGCTTTATCACTGCCGAATTTTACCGAAGACAGAAATAAAAAGCTTGACGATATTAATACGTTGAAAGCACGTGTAAAGAATCACCCGCCACCGTTTCTTATAAATTCTTATGTTGGTACTTATAACAATGAATTATTTGGAAATATTTTTATTACACCAATGGGTAATAATCTTTTAATAAAATTTGGTAATCATAAAAATCTTACAGCCACGTTGCAATATATGGATAGTGGTGAATGGCTGATGACTTATAACAATGCTGCGTTTGGAATTTTTCCGTTAAGATTTACAACGGATGAAAATAAAGTAACAGCCGTTACGATTAAGGTAAATGATTTTTTAGAATATGATCCATACGTGTTTACAAAACAATAATAATCTTTTTGGCTTTTTTAATTTGCTTTGAAATTTATAAAGATTTTATTGAATTGATTACACTTCTTTTTGCGGAACAAATTTAGATGCAATAACAGAAAGTAAGCCTATAATAACTCCGCAGGCAACGCCTAACAATGGCAAGTATATAAGTAGCATTATACGTGGTGAAGCGATTTTTGGCAACTTTGCCAGTATTCCAATTACTGGTCCGTTTGCAAAAATATATTTTGTATATAATAAAACATGTATAACAGCAACCCATAAAAAAATTGCAATACCTGTCCAAAGCCCGTGTAAAAAATAACTATCGTAAGCATTTTTTGCAATTAAAAAAGCACACACTAAAAATATTGGAATCCAAAAGAAAATATCCATATAATAAGGAAGCAGGAATACTGTAAAAATTGCCATAAAAAATCCAAAAAACGAAAGATTAAAAATCAGTCCTCGGTTCATAATTTAAATTTTAAGAATTATTATCGGTTAATTTTACGATTTGTTGCGCAGATTATTTTTTGGTATTTAAGCAGTTTCAAAATAAATATTTTGCATAATTACACAATAAAATATCTTATTGGTTATTTTCATTGGTATTTAACTTTTTTAAAATTGCTTTCCCTCTTGATTTAAATGCAGCTGTTTCGTGGCTCCATCTATCTTCAATAATTAACTTTAATTCATTATTTATTTCTGGATAAATTTTGGATAGGTTATATATAGTTGTAATCGAAAAAGCTTTTATAGCAACAGGTGTTGAATTTGATTCAATAAAAGCAAAACAATTGTTCATTAATTCTGCATGGTACGCTACCGGAATTTTAATTTTTTGTAAAATGCGAACGCTGTTACGAATTACTGCATTGTGTACATCCTTTCTTGAAAGTTGTTTAATTAAATTTTTTATATGTGGCTTAATGATCTCCGGTTTTTTTTGTGCAGCCCAGCTAACACTCCATGCCGCACGTTGTGCAAGCCGGTAATTATTGGAAAGAAAACAAAGCATCAATTCTTTAAAATGGCTGGCAGATGAACAAGCAAATTCAGAAACTTTTAATGCCTGTGTTTTAGTATGATTTTTTTCTTTTAATAATTCGTCTCGAATGTTCATTGCAAAGTCAAAATTTAGAAAAATAATTTTTTCTTGTTAGTTTACTTTTTAATTATTTGCGCTTTCATGTTTTTTATCTCATTCATATTAACCGAAATATTTTGAAGATGCTCCTGCATATTTTGGTTTACAAATTCCATTACACTATCAATAATTTTTCTGACTGATGAATGCAGTTCAGCTGCACCTGTGTAATTAGCTATTTCTTGTATATTATTACTTCTTACACCACTGCCGGGCATTATTTTGATCCTGTCATCAGCTTGTTCAATCAATTCTTTAATCAACTCTTTTCCATCAAATGCATTTGGCACTTGCCCGCTGGTAAGTATGCGCTGACAACCGCAATCAATAATATCTTCCAGCGATTGAAAAGCATCTTTTGTTCTGTCAAAAGCGCGATGAAAAGTTACTTCCAGCGGGTAAGCCAGATCAACCAAACGCTTTGTTCTTTCCTTATCAACAATTGCATCTTTATTTAATAAGCCAATTACAATTCCTTCAAAACCTAAGCTTTTACAGAGTTCAATATCTTTTTTCATTACGGCAAATTCGTCATCAGTATAAAAAAAATCACCGCCTCTTGCACGTATAATTGGAAAAATAGGAATAGATATTTTTTCTCTTAAAATTTTTAAATTTCCATATGATGATGTTGTGCCGCCATCGCAAGCGTTCTCGCAAAATTCAATTCTGTCAGCACCTGCATTTGCAGCAAGTATCGCAGATTGAATATTAAAAACAGCAATTTCTAGTATCATAATATATATTTCGACACACTCATTTGATTATAATCATCAGCATAACAAACAGCATAATTAAAACCTTTCTGAATGGCATATCCGCCATAATTTCCTTGCTTATCAATAGCAATAAAAGCAACCTGTATATCTTTTATTTTTTCTGCAGAATTTCTTTTTATAACTCTTTCAACAGCAAGTTTACAAGCGGTTTCTGGGTCTGCACCATGCCGCATTGCTTCCACTACCATGTGTGAGCCGCAAATTTTTATTACTTCTTCACCAACACCAGTAGAAACAGCGGCGCCTATTTCATTATCAACGTACAAACCTGCACCAATAATGGGAGAATCGCCTACACGGCCGCGCATTTTAAAAGCGAGACCACTGGTGGTGCAACTGCCACTTAAATTTCCCTGCGCATCAATAGCAACCATTCCAATTGTATCATGATTAAAGGAACCATTCTCAAATTTTTTTGGTGCAAATGCGTTTTGACCTTTTGTATTTTCAACATTTAGTACAGGTTTATATTCTGATTTTTTAAGCCATTCTTCATACGCTTTTTTTGCACTATCGCTTAATACATCCGGTTCTAAAATAAATCCCTGCTCAACCGCAAATTGTTGTGCACCTGCACCTGCAAACATTACATGCGGCGTTTTTTCCATAACACGCCGCGCAACAGAAACAGGATGTTTTATACGTTCCAAAAAAGCCACACTGCCTGCGTTGCCATATTCATCCATAATCGAAGCATCAAGCGTTACATATCCATCACGATCCGGGTAAGCATTTAATCCAACGCAGCAATTATCTTTTTCCGCCTCCGTTATCATTACGCCAGCTTCAACTGCATCAAGTGCTCTTCCGTTTTTACCTAATATTTCCCATGCTCTTTTATTGGCATTAATACCTGCATCCCAGGTAGAAATAACAAGTGGTTTTTTGCCTGTAAATATTTTTTTGGGTGATGAAAAAATCTTAGGCGCAATCATAATCGAACCTAAACCCATTGTTCCTAATTGTAGAATTTTACGGCGATGTATCATAAACTCGTTTTAGCGCGAAAGGTAAAACGCGAATTAATAAAAACAATACACGCATGAAATTTGAATAATGGTGAGATGTTAAACAGGTTTAAGTAGTTTAACTTTTATTCAGTGCGATATTTGCATAAATAAAAATCTAAAGTAACGCACTATAAAATTCTTGTGGTATTTATGCAATAGCTTGAAGAAATTTTTATGGTGAATTTTACGTGGCAATAAAAAATAATAATAAATGAAAATAATTATAGTAGGAGCCGGGTTTGCAGGATTGAAATTAGCAAGAAGTTTAAGTAAACAGAAAAGCATTGAAGTTTTATTAATTGATAAAAATAATTATCACCAGTTTCAACCATTGTTTTATCAGGTTGCAACTGCAGGTCTCGACGCAAGCAACATTTCTTTTCCGTTACGAAAAATTTTTCAGCAAACAGGAAATGTTAATTTCCGCTTAACTTCTTTACTTGAAATTAAAAGCACCGAAAATAAAATTGTAACAGATATAGGTGAATTTAATTACGATGTGCTTGTACTGGCAACAGGTGCTGATACAAATTTTTTTGGCAATGAAAAGATTAAGGCTGCAGCACTGCCAATGAAATCAACTGCACAGGCACTTGTTTTACGTTATCATCTTATTGAAAATTTTGAGAAAGCACTAATAGCAAAAAATGAAGAAGAATTAAAAAGAAGAATGACAATTGTTTTGGTTGGCGGCGGACCAACCGGCGTTGAACTAAGCGGCGCTATTG
>CAXSDU010000120.1:0-10095 GCA_964236165.1 uncultured Parafilimonas sp.
CCTTCAATAGTATTAATATTATTTACGTAAGAAAAAATATGCTCTTTAAAATCATTATTATAAGTAAGCGCAACGTCAACAGCTACATTGGTAGCTTCATCAACACCTTCAACATAAATTGTTTTAGGAATTAGTGGTAAACGCTTGCCGTTTCTATCAAGCAATTCAACAAACTCTACAATACCACCTTCACTATAAAAAACTTTTGAATAAAAACTTTCATCTTCATTTTTTTCACGCAAATCTGTTATCGTAATGCGAATGCGCTTGTTCAAATAACTTAGTTCTCGCAATCTTCCTTCAAGAATATCCCTATTATAATTTGTTACCTGAAATATTGAATTATCTGGCCAAAAATGAATTTTTGTTCCTGTTTCATTTGAAGTTCCGGCTTCGCGCACAGCATATTGCGGAATACCGATATGATATTCCTGCTCAAAGATTTTTCCTTCCCGTTCAACTGTTACTATCAATTTTTTACTTAGTGCATTAACGCAACTGACACCAACACCATGCAACCCACCGGAAACTTTATAAGTATTTTTATCAAATTTTCCACCTGCATGTAAAACCGTCATTACAACTTCAAGCGCGCTGCGCTTTTCTTTGGCCATTATTCCTGTAGGAATACCACGTCCATCATCCGTTACACTAACACTATTATCTTCATAAATAGTTACAGAAATATTTTTGCAATAACCAGCAAGTGCTTCATCAATAGAGTTATCTACAACTTCATACACAAGATGATGCAAGCCTTTTACACCAACATCGCCAATATACATTGCCGGACGCTTACGTACTGCTTCCAACCCTTCTAAAACCTGTATGCTTTCTGCTCCGTAATTACCTTGCTGTGATGCAGGATTTAATTGTTGATCATTCATAATTTGTGAAGAAAACCTCTTGTTAGTCTGTTCTTAAATTAAGGTTTGCGAAGTTATCTTAATTAAGGTATTTTATGAAGGAATTGCGATTTTATTTAATGCTGAATTATCACAAAACTTATTAACATTAAATATAGTTCCTAAACCTGTTTTGCAAATAAAATTCTTAAGAATAGTTATTGATGCTTCATCAATATTTTTAATTAAAAATCTCATTACTTAAATGCTTAAATGCTTCCATAGCGCCCATGTATTCGCATGTTCTTGCGCCGGCTTTGTTAGCATTTGAAATGATGTTTTTCCAATTATTAAAGGAAATATTATTTAAATCTTTTTGAAGTGTACTTAACTGATATAAAACAGCGCCAACAAAAGCATCGCCTGCGCCGGTTGTGTCAACTGCTTTTACATGAATGCTTGGAATGATTATCGTTTCGTCGTTTATACCAAGCATTGTTCCTTCTTTACCAAGTGTTATGGTAAAAATGGCATTTGTTTTTTTGAGAAGAATTTTTACGGCATCGGTTAAAGTTGCTGCACCGGTTATTAAAATCGCTTCTTCATCACTTACTTTAAAAAACTTACAACTCTCTAAAAAATTCCACGACTGATCAATGAATGTTTGAATATTATTTTTAAAAAGAAGATGCCTGTAATTAGGATCGAAACTGATGAAATTATTTTTTTGTAATGCTCTTTGTAATAACCCCTGATAAGCTGCCTGCAAAGGTCCGGGCAAAAAAGCTGTTGCCGAACCAAAATGAATAATGTTGAATTCATCAAGATTTATTTCTTCAATTTCTGCGCGGCTTAATTCACCATCTGCGCCTCGGTTAAAAACAAAATCACGTTCTCCATCATCCATTAAAGAAACAAAAGCGAAAGTTGTAAAAAAATTACTATCCTGCAGCATCCATTTTGTTGATACACCAAAACCCTGCATTATTTCAATTAAATGTTTACCAAAAGGATCGTTGCCCACTTTTGCTGCAAGTTCAACTTTGCCGCCAAGTGCAGCAATAGCAGCCGCAACATTTGTTGGCGCGCCGCCGGGTTTTTTCAAAAAATTATTTCCTGCAGAAAGTGTTGACCCTTTATCTGTACAAATCATATCTATCAATGCTTCGCCAATACAAAGAATTTTATTTTCAAAACCTAAAGGTGCATCTTCGGTGTGGTCGTATTCTGTGAGATTTTCTGTTGCCATTGTTAGTTATTTATTGCAGCGAATTTGTATTTAATCTTTTGTATTGATTGCAGAATTAAAATGAACAAGTTTTTCCCAATCAATAGAACCATTTTCTTTACAAAATGTATTTGCAAATTGTTTAGTAAACTTATTAATCATTTGAAAATACGATTCCATAAAATCATCATTTCGTTCTTTGGCTTGATGACCTAGTGGTTCTATTATTTTTAAATAAAGATTCTCATCACCTGATATAAAATCCCAGAATTTTTGTCCACAATATTTAAAATAATCACCTCGATCAAATACGTTACATTTTCCATAACAGCATCCATTTACAGCAATTATATTTAATTTGGAATTACTTGTGCGAAGTGTTTTTTTGGCTGTTCGAAAATCAGATATAAGCTTCGCTATTTGATTGCTATTGCCCCAATTTGGACCTGACTTTATGGTAACTATGTAACGAATGTTGTCTTTGTCAAATTCCAAATCAATCCCTAAAATGCCGGACTTTCTTCCTTGATAAACTTTTTCATTTATAAAAATTGCCAGACCTTCTAACCAGTCACCAAAAATGGTTTCTTCCTGTGAAGAAATAAAAGCATCGGTTAAACTTTTAATGATATCCTGTGCGGTGAGAATATATTTAGCTTTGAAAAGATAGGGATTCTTTTTTCCTAATACTCTAGCAAGTTTTAATTCCTGTAAACCAGCAATTCGTTTTTGATGAAAAGTTCCTATATTTTCTTCAACGTACTTTAATACGTCTTGCAGGTTTAGTTGTTCCATAATTTACTTTAGGTTCTAATAAATATAATTCTACCGGTTTAAGCTGATCTTTTACCATTTGATAATATTCTTTTACAATTTCAATTCCAATAGAGTTTCTAAGCATTCTGTTGGCGACAATTACTGTTGTCCCTGAACCCATAAAAGGATCAAGTACTATATCAGTTTCTTTAGTAAAAAGTTTAATAAACCATTCAGGAAGTTCTTCAGGGAAAGCTGCACTGTGATTTTTATTATTGCATTCGGTAGCTAAATGTAAAACATTTGAAGGATAAGCTTTTTCTCTTGTTAACCAATTAGAAATATTTTTTCCAAAGCCACTTCCAACTTTTGAATTATCCCTTACTTTATCTGTCTCAGAAAGATTTTTTAATCTTGATTTTGCCCAAGTTCCCATTGGTACCATTACTTCTTCCTGATACATATTGAATTTAGGCTGTTTGTTAAATTGAAGTAATCTTTCCCATGCATCTCTAAAGCGATTTGGCCATTTACCAGGATAACTGTTTTTCTTATGCCATATAAATTCTTCAGTCCAAAGCCAACCTTGTTTACGCATTTCAATTATAAGCTCCATCACATAAGTGCTGCGCTCACCGTTTTTTACTTTTTCTTTTATATTTAAAATAAATGTTCCAGTTGGTTTTAAAACCCTTAAAAGTTCTTTTGATATTGGTAGAAACCATTCAACATATTTATCGGGATGAACACCACCATAAGTATTTTTTCTTTGATCTGCATAAGGAGGCGAAGTGATAATTAAGTCAACTGAATTATCGGCAATTTTTTTTAATTCCTTTTTACTATCTCCCAAAAATAAATCGGTTTTCACTTCCATATTACTATTCCGTTTAAACAAAAGTAATGTTCAATACGCCTCAATATCTTTAAATCTCAAACAAAAAAAATCAAAATATTTTTTATCGAAATCTTGTTATCAATTTGTGTTTATTATTAAAATTATATCATTTCACTAAAGTTTGAAGCAGTTGACCTTTCTACTAAACTAATCGGTATAAAAAATCTAAATTTACTTTGCAGTAATGATCTCAGCATATAAAAAACGTAAACTTACTTTTATAACTTTTGTGTACTGGTTTTTATTGCTATTTATTATTGCTGCATGGGTTTGGTGGTTTATTTCGCTGCAAAGCCAGAACGATCAAATGCTTTTTTATAAACTGGCCCAGTTAAATAAAGATGATGTTGCGTATGTACAGAAATTAAATATTGTTCATGAAGAACATAAAAGAAAAACAATACAATATATTAGTGAAGGGATAACTTTTTTGCTGGTAACATTGGTTGGTGCTGTGTTTGTTTATCGCTCGGTGCGGAAACAATTTTTGGTGAGTAAACAACAGCAAAATTTTATGATGGCGGTAACGCATGAATTAAAAACACCCATCGCTATTGTAAACCTTAATCTCGAAACATTGCAGAAAAGAAAACTGGATGAAGAGAAACAGCAACATATAATTCAAACAACATTACAAGAAGCTGACAGGCTGAACGATCTTACTACAAATATTCTTGTAACATCGCAATTAGAAAGCCATTATGTGCCGGATAAAGAAAATATAAATTTTTCTGCAATGTGCGATAAATGTGCTGCTGATTTTTCACGTCATAATCAACGCAGAATCATCAAAAAAAATATTGAGCAGGATATTTTTATAAGTGGCGAAAGATTGTTGCTACAGTTACTGATAAATAATTTACTGGATAATGCTTTAAAATATTCATCTAAAGAAAAAAGTATAACTATTGAATTAAATAAAACACAGCGTAATATCTTTTTAAAAATAATTGATGAAGGCAGCGGCATAAGTGATGATGAAAAGAAAAAAATATTTGAAAAATTTTATCGCAGTGGTAATGAAACCACGCGCAAAACAAAAGGCACAGGTTTGGGTTTATATCTTTGCAAACGCATTGCAGAAAGTCATAAAGCAAAAATTAAAATATGCAGTAACAAACCTGCAGGAAGTATTTTTACTGTTGAATTTAAAGCATAAATGAAAGAAGGAAAAGCAAATATTTTGCTGGTTGAAGATGAAGAAAATCTTCATGAAACTTTAAAGCTTAATCTTGAAATAGAAGGCTACACGGTTACTTCTGCCTATACCGGAACCGAAGCAATGAAGATGGTAAAAGAAGAATTCTTTAATTTAATAATTATGGATGTAATGCTGCCGGAAATGGATGGCATAACCGTTACGGAAAATATAAGGCTTACAAATAATGATGTGCCGGTTTTAATGCTGAGTGCAAAAAATACCGGGCAAGATCGTGTGCTGGGTTTAAAAAAAGGTGCAGATGATTACCTTACAAAGCCATTTAATCTTGAAGAACTTTTGCTGCGTGTAAACAAACTCATTATAAAAAATAAAAAAATTTCTGATAAAGATTTTGTGGTTGACACATATAATTTCGATGGCAACACCATTGATTTTAAAGCGCAGCAGGTAACATTAAAAAACGGCATGCAGGTTGAATTAAGCAAGAAAGAAACCATGCTGCTTAAACTGCTTATTGAAAATAAAAACCAGGTAGTAACAAGAGAAAAAATCCTGCAATCGGTTTGGGGTTATAAAGTTTATCCCAACACAAGAACGATTGATAATTTTATTTTGAACTTTAGAAAATATTTTGAAACAGACAGCCGCAATCCAAAACATTTTCATTCTATACGCGGCGTAGGTTATAAATATACAGATTAGCTTTCTGACTGCAATTGTTCAATCGTTTCTTTTACTTCATTAAAATATAATTTCAAATCTGTTTCTGTTTCAAACGGTGCATACATTTTCTCATCACACAACTGAAGTAATGTAAATGTTTTGCTGCACAAAGCAGGGTTTGCTTTCTCTTTTAATGCAGCAATTAAAAAAGTTTCTGAATGATGTTGCGAATCAGTTTTTTCTGAGATGGCTCTCAATAATAATTCTTTTGTTTTTGTAAAAAATAATTTTGTATCGGTAATGCCTTTTAATTCATCCCAATATCTTAAAAAATCTGTTTTGTATTTAAATTTTACAGCAGGCTCAAAAACAGGAACCGGTGTAATGCTTGACTTCACAGCAAGTTTTTTTTGTAATTGAATTTTATTTCTTCTGTAGCTGATAAAACCAATTAATGCAACGGTTACAGCAATTGCAGGCACTATCCATATATATTTTCTGTTTGAAATATCATAATTTACAATGCCGGTATATTCATTTTTTTTATCAAGTGCTTTTGTAAATTTTATAGTGATGCTGTCTGTAGTTATCGTTTCATAATTTTTCAGCGTTGTATTAAAATAATTTAGGCTGATGGGTGGTATTGTAATCACGCCTTCTTTTTTACCAATGAAAGGAATATCAAAAACCCTGTCGCCGCTTATTGGAAAATTATTTTGATCAACATGCTGCGAATCATCACCATCAAAATGTTGTATACCTGAAGGCCAAACGATCTCAGGTTTACTAATTGCATCTAAATTTCCTGCGCCTTTTATTGTTATAATAAGATGATCATTCTCATCAACAGGAATTTTATTTTCTGCTGCAGAAGCTGTAATACTAAACAAGCCGGTAATGCCATAAAAACTTTTCGGTTTATTTTTTTCAGGTAAGGCTGAAACATCAACTGTTGTCGCCAGATTATTTACGGTAACATCATACTTATTAAAAAAAAATCCTTCAGCTTCTGGTATATTAACGTGGTTAATAACGGTTGCAACACCAATTGCAAGAGAGCCTGATTCAACAGGTGTAAGCTGCACTTTTCTTATTACATATACAGTGTAGGTTTTACCATTTATTGTTTCCATTTCCGGTGTTTCATCAAAATTTAATTCCTTCACGCTGCATCCTGTGAACAAAGGTTGAGTTAGAACAATAGCTTGTCCGCTTACTGAAGTGTAAAATTTATATAATGCCATTACAGGCTCGCCAATAAAAATTTTATTCTTACTAACAATAACTTTTACAAACATGCTGTGCTTTAAAATATTTTGTATGCTTTCGCTATCGGTTCGATTTTGTTTGGCAGATATTAATGAAGGCATTTGCGCTGCAATTACATTATTATATATAATAGCGCAGAAAAAGATTAGAATATGTTTGAAAATGTTATTTGCAGCCAAACGTTTCATTGGTTACAAATATAAAAGCGAAAGCATTTTTTATTTGCGCTGCATTGGTTAATGTACGGTTAAAGGGCTGATATTATTTACAATTGATCATTCATCATTTACTATTCAGAAAGATTATTATGTTTGTCGCAATAAAAAATTATGGCTTTTTCATCACTTGATACAATTATTGATTTCTTAGAACCTGTTAGTAACCTGCGTTTTTCTAATGATGATAAAACGTATAATCAAAAACAATTAGGCAGCCATATAGATGCACACAAAAAAAACTTTCCTAATGTTGAACGTGCTGATCTGATTTTAGTTGGTTGTGCAGAAAGCCGCGGAGCTGGTGTGAGCAAAACAAATAATGATGGTATAAATGCTGTACGCGATCATTTTTATCAGCTTTACCAATGGCATACAGAAGTTAATATTGCTGATATTGGAAATATAAAACCAGGCGCATCATTACAAGATACTTATTCCGCTTTACAACAGGTGCTGAGCGAACTATTAGCTTTAAATAAAAAAGTAGTTGTGCTTGGTGGTACACACGATTTAATGCTGGCGCAGTATAATGTGTTTGTCACTCAACAAGAAATAATTGAAGCTACTTGTGTTGATGCTTTTTTAGATATGAATGCAGAAAGTATTTTGCTTGCTGATAATTTTTTAATGAAGATGTTTACCGAAGAACCAAATTATTTAAAGCATTATAATCATATTGGTTTTCAAAGTTATTTTGTTCATCCCGCAATGCTTGAAACAATCGATAAATTACGTTTCGATTGTTACCGCGTTGGTAATGTAAAAGAGCACATTGAAACAATGGAACCTGTTATCCGCAATACAAATATTTTTTCCTTCGATGTCACAGCTATTCAACATAGTCATGCGCCGGCAAACCGCATTACACCAAATGGTTTTACTGGCGAAGAAGCTTGCAATCTGATGCAATATGCAGGCATGAGCAGCTTATCAAATTCTATTGGTATTTATGGCTACAATTATAACCAGGATGATAGTGAACTTACAGCGAAACAAATTAGTCACATGCTTTGGTATTTGTGCGATGGCATACAAAAAGGCAAACTTGAATCGCCTTTACAACAGCGTGAAGATTTTAATGAATTTAAATTGATGTTTGCCGATTTTGAAACATTGTTTTTACAAAGCAAAAAAACGCATCGCTGGTGGATGCAGTTGCCTGAAAAAACTTTTGTAGCTTGCAGCAATAATGATTATTTAACTGCGTTAAACAATGAAATTCCTGAACGCTGGTTAAGAGCTGTTGAGAGAAGTTAAAATAATATTATACTAAACCCAAATCATAATTGCTTAGCATTAAACTCTTTTTATAAATCAACCTTTAATTTAAATTTAAACTCACAATGAAAAAGTCATCGTTTACTAAAGTTATTTTCGGCCTTTTAATCCTTTCTTTATTTTCAATTAGTTCTTGTAAAAAAGATAAGGACAATCCATCTTCATCTGGCTATTACTTAAAATTTAAACTTGATGGAGAAGACAAGCAATATTCTGCAACAACAGCAGCAGTATTTACAACAGCACTGCCTGCGTATACATGTGCGATGGTAGGTGAAACACAACAGGGTGGAACAGTATATGAAGGAATGGGAATTAATATTTACAATGATGCTGCTATTGCGGCTAATGTAACTTATACAGATGCGGTTGTAGCAAGTCTTGGCGCTCCACAAGCCATTTTGTTATATACAGACGCAAGCGGAGCGCAATCAAGTTCTGCTACTGCCATTAATCCAAATGTAAAAGTGGTTATTACACAAATGGATGATAAAACTGTTACAGGTACATTTTCCGGAACAATTGTAAGCACTGCAGATTTTACTACTTCAAAAGTTGTTACTAACGGTGAGTTTCATTTACCGCGATTATAAAAATTAAATAAATAAGATTGATGTGATGAAGATGTTTGGGACATTATCTCCCAAACATCTTCATTAATTGATCATCATTAAACTCAACAAAAACGGGATTACCGTTTGGCGTAACTGAAGGTGTATTGCATTGAAATAATTCTTCTGCCAAAACTTTCATCTCTTTATCAGTTAGTTGCTGCCCGGCTTTTATAGCTTGCTGCCGCGCCATGCAATGAATTAATTTTTCACGCTTGCTGAATTTTAATTCATTACTGAAATGTTTGAATTGTTCAATCAATAATTCTATTGAATGTTTTTCGTTACCATGTAAAACATCTGCAGGCATTCCCTGGATAATAAAACTGTCTTTTCCAAACAGCTCAATTTTATAACCTAACAATTTCAAATCGGGCAAAAGCTCATGTAACAAAGCTGCATCCTGCGGAGATAATTCAAGTGTTACCGGGAATAACGTTTGCTGCGTTACTACTTGTTTATTTTGTATAGCATTATTGTATCGCTCAAATAAAATTCTTTCATGTGCATGTTGTTGATGTATAAGTAAAAAACCATTTTGCAAAGACGCAATAATAAAGGTTTGATGTAATTGATAAAAGGGAATATCAGCCATTAATTGCAGATTATCGTTTGCAGATTTTCTGTTTTCAGCAGGGTTAAAATTCAAATGCTCATCATTCGTATTTTCTACTTCGTAGTTCGTATTTGAATAAAAATCTTTCCAGTGTTTTAATTCAGTTCTTTCTGTTGGCTCTATTAAATGCGCCTGATTTTTTTGAGAAAATTTTCTATACAAATCAGAAGCAGTGATTATTTCTTTTTTATCCTGGGTAAATGGTTGTGTTACTGCTTCTGTTTGCATTATGTCTGCATTCAAACTGAAATCTAAGGAAGGTGAAATACTGAATTGCGCCAACGCGTGTTTAATAGCTGACTGCACAAATGCATACACAATTTTCTCATCTTCAAATTTTATTTCCTGCTTCGTAGGATGCACGTTAATATCAACCTGCGACGGATCTAAATCAATATATAAAGCATATAAAGGATAGCTATCTTTCGGTAGCATTGCATCGAACGCAGATGTAACTGCATGATTTAAATAAGCGCTTCTTATAAAGCGGTTATTTACAAAAAAATATTGATCGCCACGTGTTTTTTTTGCAGCATCAGGCTTGCCCACAA
>CAXSDU010000121.1:0-10022 GCA_964236165.1 uncultured Parafilimonas sp.
CAAGTTAAGCAAGATGTTCAAAGTGTTATTGCAACAACTCATTCAGCCGTTGTTCCAGCGCATCACCACGTAAATTTTTACCAACAATTTTTCCGGTTGGGTCAACTAAAATATTCTGCGGAATTTCTTTTATATGATACAATTCTGCAACAGCGTTTTGAAATTGTTTTAGATCGCTAACTTGCGTCCACGTTAAGTTATCAGCGTGAATTGCCTGCAGCCAGTTATTTTTTTCTGCATCAAGTGAAACACCCAATACAGTAAAATTTTTTTCTTTGAATTTATTATATGCTGCAACAACATTCGGATTTTCCATGCGGCAAGGGCGGCACCAGCTTGCCCAGAAATCAACCAGCAAATACTTGCCTTTAAATTGTGAAAGCGTAACTTTTTTTCCTGCGGTATCTGTTTGTGTAAAATCTAAACTTTGCGTACCTACCGCACCAATCTTATCTTCTTTAATTACATCACCAAGGTTTTTTGCAAACTGACTTTGCAATGCCAATGAATCAAGCTGGGCATATCTTTTTTCTAACAATAAAACATCACGGTTAGGATCAGTATCATAACTGTAGGCAAGCAGCAATGCAGCAACCGGCGAATTTTTTTTGCGCACAATAAAACGGTCAATCGCATTTTGAAACATGTTATATGCAGTGTTCAGCTCAATCATTGCAGAATCATGTAAACCCTGTGTAGTGGCGCTCATCATTTGATTGCGGTAAAAACTCACATAATCATTCAGTGGTTTTACATCATAAATAAATTCTTCGTAATCAAGATTGCTTAGCGAGCCGGTAATGGTAACATCAGTTTCGCTGGCGCCAGTAATATTCACGGTATCATTTCCCATAAATACAACCATGCGTCTTTGTAAAGATGGAAAAAGAATAATGCGCGCATCTATATTTTCAACCGAACCTTTTAATATAAAAACGCCTTTTTGAACATGCGTTTGCGTAATAGTATCTGTGCCGTTAAAACCGAGCAGAATTACCTGCGCATCTTCGGGTATCGATTTTAGTTTGCCTGTTACGAGAAAAGATTTTTTGCTTTGTGCCTGTAAAAACAAGGGAAATATCAACAAAAGAAAAACCGTTCGCCTCATGACATTATTTTAGTGATTGAATTTGTAAACACTGCAAATTAAATATCATTAGCCTAATATTTACTTAATTTATGATGGATGATAAAAATGCTTTTGTAGATTCTTGAATATTATCAGCGCTTTCAATTGCTTTAATATATGCTGAGCCGATGATAGCGCCGTTTGCATATTTGCATGCAGAATGAAATGTTGATTTATCTTTTATACCAAAACCAACGAGCACAGGATTTTTCAATTGCATATTTTTCAGCTTTTGAAGATATTGCTCAACAATAGTAAAATCTTTTTTATTGCCTGTTGTTGAAGAAGATGAAACTGCATATAAAAATCCGGTGCTTAATGCATCTAATTTTTTTATTCTTTCTTCTGATGTTTCCGGCGTTACCAAAAAAATAAAACTCAATCCATATTTTTTTATGAGTGCGCCATATTCATTTTCAAATTCGTATTCAGGAAGATCTGGAAGAATAATTCCATCAACAGGCAAGCTTGCAGCTTGTTTGCAAAAATTTTCAAATCCAAATTGCAATACAGGATTTATATTTCCCATTAATATTACAGGTACATAAATTTCTTTCCTAAAATCTCTTAATTGTTCAAACAGCAATTGCATCGTCATTCCATTTTGCAATGCTTTATTATTGCTTGATTGTATTACCGGTCCATCGGCAAGCGGATCGCTGTAGGGCATTCCTAATTCAATAATATCTGCACCATTATCCTGCAAAGTTTTCATTACTTCTAATGTGCTGTTGAGTTGAGGAAACCCTGCAGTGCAATAAACATTTAAAACGTTTTTATTCTTTCTTGTTAATAGTTCTTCTAATCTGTTCATTATAAAATTTGAAATAAAAGTCAAAACCTATTCTTAAAT
The DNA here is from genome assembly GCA_964236165.1 of uncultured Parafilimonas sp. Taxonomy (GTDB): domain Bacteria; phylum Bacteroidota; class Bacteroidia; order Chitinophagales; family Chitinophagaceae; genus Parafilimonas. The sequence goes on from CAXSDU010000121.1 coordinate 1,983, forward strand.
TTAAATTTATTACTCATCCATGGCTTTCATATACGTCGCCATATCTTTATCACCTCTTCCGCTTAAACAAATAACTACAATATCATCTTTTTTAAAATGCATCTGATGTAATGCAGCCAAAGCATGTGCACTTTCAAGCGCAGGAATAATGCCTTCCATTTTGCTTAGATTGAAAGCAGCATCTAATGCTTCTTTATCTGTTGCAGATAAAAATTTTGCGCGGCCACTTTCATACAAATGTGCATGTAAAGGTCCAATGCCCGGATAATCTAATCCCGCTGAAATGCTGTATGGCTCTGTAACCTGACCATCTGCTGTTTGCATTACTAAACTTTTGCTCCCATGCAATACGCCGGATTTTCCAAGTTGTGTTGTGGCTGCACTCATTCCGCTGTTGATGCCACAACCTGCAGCTTCAACCGCAATTAATTGCACAGAAAGATCATCTAAAAAATGATAGAATGCACCTGCTGCGTTACTTCCGCCACCAACACAAGCCATCACATAATTTGATAATTCACTTCCATTTTTTTCTTTAAGTTGATATTTTATTTCTTCACTTATCACGCTTTGAAAACGCGTAACCATATCAGGATACGGATGCGGACCAACAACAGAACCGATTACATAATGCGTGTCGTTTGGATTATTAATCCAGTCTCTTATTGCTTCATTTGTTGCATCTTTTAAAGTTTGGCTTCCGCTTGTTGCAGGAATAACTGTTGCGCCTAACATTTTCATCCGCGCAACATTTGGCTGCTGACGCTCCATATCTTTTACGCCCATATATACAATGCATTCAATACCTTTTAAAGCACACACAGTTGCAGTTGCTACACCATGTTGACCAGCGCCTGTTTCTGCAATAATTCTTTTTTTATTTAAACGTTGCGCCAATAAAACCTGGCCAATTGCATTATTTATTTTATGCGCTCCGGTATGATTTAAATCTTCACGCTTTAAATAAATTTTTGTATTGAACTGATTGCTTAAACGTTCTGCAAAAAATAACGGTGTTGGTCTACCTGCATAATCATGTAATAAATATTGAAACTCTTTTTGAAAAGCTTCATCATACATAATCTTTAAATAATTATCGCGCAGCTCTTCTACATTTCTATGCAGCATTTCAGGAATGTAAGCGCCGCCAAAATTTCCATAATAACCAAAAATGTTTGGTTGTTTGTAAGTGCCTTTATTATTTGGAATTGATATATTGAGCATTGAATATTTTTATAATTTTTTCATAAAGAGAAATAATAAGCTATAACATTAATTGCAAAAATTTTAAATCGAGCCAGCGATCAAACTTATAACCTGCTTCTTTAAAATGTGCCACTTCAACAAACCCAAATTGTTTATGCAAAACAATGCTGTTTTTATTATCTGCGACTATACCTGCAATAATTGTGTGCAGTTGCATTTGTTTTGCTGCATCAATTAAAGAATTCTCAACGGAATATTTATATGCAGGCCAATTTCTGAATTGCCCAAATGTGCTAAAGCCAACAATAACATTATTTTCTTCAGCAACAAATACAGGATAATTTTTTTCCTGTTTTTCAGAAAACCATTGTTTACGCATTTCTATTGTTTGCGGTTCATATTGAAAAATGGCTGTGCTGTTTGCAATGATTTCGTTATAAATTTCAAGCATCGGCTGCAAATCGTTTTCTGTGGCTGTGCGAATAGTAATCATAACTTATAATTCATCAGGAAATAATGTTGGAAAATATGGTTCAGATAATTTTTTACGAAAAACTTTTATTAAATCAACATCTTTTACGCCTGGCATTAATTCAAATTTGCTGTTGATATCAATGGCAAATAAATCTTTTGCAACTTTTTCTTTTGCAAGATTTTGTAATTCACCCACATCAGAAATACTTATACCACCGGCTAAAAAGAATGGCTTTTTTATTTGCTGATCCTGCAAAATTTTCCAATCAAATTTTTTGCCTGTTCCGCCGAAAAAAGCGCTTTCAGTATCAAACATAAACATGTCAGCAGCATCATAATAATCTTTTATTTTCCATTCTACATTATCATTTTCAGACAAGCGAAAAACTTTTATTACGCCAACATAATTTGAAATCTTTTCACAATAGCGTGGCGATTCATTGCCATGCAACTGCACTAAATACAAACCACATTCATCAACAGTTCGTAACAATTCTTCCGGATCTTCATTTACAAAAACACCAACTTTATTTATTTTACCACGAATTTTTTTTATTGCAGTTGCAGGCATTTTTTTATATACATATCTAGGCGAACGGGGATAAAAATTAAAACCTGCAAACTCAATTCCCAAGTCATTGAGTTGCCGCACCTGTTGCGCATCTGTTAATCCACAAACTTTAATTCTCATTTTAATTTTGCTTTAAGCTGGTTCATAAAATCAGCAAAAGCAATCGCAGGATTTGGTTCTTTCATAAAATATTCACCAATTAAAAAACCTTTAAAACCAGCAGCACGCAGTTTCAAAATTATTTCAATATCATTAATGCCACTTTCAGAAATTACAGGTTTATCTGAAGGTAAATATTTTATTAAATCAATTGACTTATTGATGTCAGTTTTAAAAGTCTCAAGATTGCGGTTGTTGATGCCAATAACATCCACTTCATCACAAACAAAATCAATTTCTTCTTTTGAATGAATTTCAAGTAACACTTCCAACTGCAACTCTTTTGCTTTTTTTGCCAGCAATTTTATTTCTTGTTTTGATAAACATGCAGCAATTAAAAGTATTACGTCTGCACCATAACTTTTTGCTTCATGCAATTGAAACTCATCAATCATAAAATCTTTTCGTAGCAAAGGAATTTCAACTTTTGAGCGCGCAATTTTTAACTCTTCAATATCGCCACCAAAAAAATTTGAATCTGTTAAGACTGAAATTGCTGTTGCATTATTTTCATCATAACCTGTAATTACATCAGCAATGTTTGCATGTTTATTTATCCAATCTTTTGATGGTGACTTCCTTTTGAATTCTGCAATAATGCCGCCGTTCTCACCTGCGTTTAAAGTATCTTTTAATGAATAGCATTTTCTGTCAAAATCTTTGCTCATAAATTTTAAGAAATCAATATCCATCATTGCTTTTTTATCAGCAACTTCTTTTTTCTTTTGGGCTATAATGTTCTCTAAAATGTTCATTGCAAACTGATTAATTTTTCTAAACATTTATATGCATTGCCAGATTCAAGACTTTCTACAGCGGCTGCATACGCATCATCATACATTTTATAATTACCTGTGCAATGCAAAGCCATTGCTGCATTTGCCAGCACCACTGCGTTTTGCGACCAGGTGCCTTCACCTTTTATAATATTTAAAAATAATTTAGCAGCTTCTTCAGTAGAGTTGCCACCGGAAATGTTTTCTGGTTCCACAAAACGTTTACCTAATTCTAATGGTGTTTTTATTTGTTCACCTTTTTTTGTAATAATTTTTGTATCGTCGGTTAACGATATTTCATCGTATCCATCTAGGCTGTGAATAATGGTGAATGATTTTTCTGTTTGTTGCAAGAGATAATTATAAATTCTTGCCATCTCTAAATTATAAACACCAATCAACTGAAATTCGGGTGACGCAGGATTTACCAGCGGACCAAGCATATTGAAGAATGTTCTTAATCCAAAATTTTTACGAACAGGTGCAACGGTTTTTAACGCCGGATGAAATAGCGGCGCATGCATAAAACAAACATTCGCTTCTTCAATTTCTTTTATTAGTTGCGCTGTATCATTTTTAAATTTATAACCCAACTGTTCCATTACATTAGATGCGCCACTAATTGATGATGCACCGTAATTGCCGTGCTTTGCAACTTTTTGTCCTGAGCCAGCAGCAATAAAACATGCAAGCGTTGAAATATTAAAAGTATTTTTTCCATCGCCGCCGGTGCCAACAATGTCAAGTGTTTTGTAACCGTTTAAATCAACTTTTATACAAAGCTCAAGCAGCGCATCGCGAAATCCCTGCAGTTCTTCTATTGTTATACTACGCATTAAATACACCGTTACAAAAGCTGCTACTTCTGTTTCGTTGTATGTACTTTTAGAAATGCTAATTAATATTTCTTTTGCTTCATTGCGTGAAAGCGATTTATGTTCAAATAAATATTGTAAAATTTTTTTCATTGTTTATTGTTTCAACCAATTACGCATTATTATTTCGCCGCCTGGTGTTAATACACTTTCCGGATGAAATTGTACACCTTGCACATCAAAATTTTTATGTTGTAATGCCATGATGTAACCGTTTTCATCTTCAGCAGTAACTTCTAATTCTGCAGGAAAATTTTCTTTACTGATTATCCATGAGTGATACCGACCGGCGGGAAAAGCATCAGGTAATCCATTAAACAATTTACTGTCCACTGTTAATTGATTACCGTTGACCTTTTTCATTTCTGTTGCCACGCCATGATAAACTTTTGCAAGATTTTCAAGCTTACCGCCAAATACTTCACCAATTGCCTGGTGACCTAAACAAACGCCGAGTATTGGTTTTGTTGCCGCATATTCTTTTATTAATGACAACAATAAACCAGCTTCAACCGGGATGCCTGGACCAGGTGATAAAATTATCTTATCATATTTTTTTACATCTTCCAATGCAATCTGGTCGTTACGAAATACATCAACTTTTTCGTGTGTTATCTTTTCAACCAAATGCACAAGATTGTATGTAAAAGAATCGTAATTATCAAATACAAGTATTTTCATAAATTCTCTGCTATTTCAATTGCTTTTTTTAATGCGCCTAATTTATTGGTCACTTCCTGTAATTCATTTTCGGGTTGCGATGCTGCAACTATGCCGGCACCAGCCTGGTAATGCAAAGTATTTTCTTTACTTAAAAAAGTGCGTATCATAATTGCCTGGTTGCAACTGCCGTCAAAACCCATAAAGCCAATACAGCCTGCATAATAACCGCGTGAAGTTGGCTCATATTCATCAATCAATTGCATAGCTTTAAATTTAGGTGCGCCGCTTAATGTGCCTTGCGGAAAAGTGAGCGCCAATAAATCAAATGGATTTGCATCAGCACGAATTTTTCCATACACTTCACTCACAAGATGTATTACATGCGAGTAAAAATGCACCTGCCTGAAATAATGTACAGTAACATCATCACAACAACGGCTTAAATCGTTTCTTGCCAAATCAACAAGCATTGTATGCTCCGCATTTTCTTTTGCATCTTTCAACAATTCTTCTGTAAGCACTTTATCCTGTTCATCATTACCTGTTCTTTTAAACGTGCCGGCAATTGGGTGAACAATTGCTTTTCCATTCTTAATTATTAATTGTGATTCAGGACTTGAACCCATCAATTTATAATCACCATAATCAAAATAAAATAAGTAAGGAGAAGGATTTACACTGCGCAATGCGCGATATACATTAAACTCATCACCAATAAATTTTTGATTATATCTTCTGCTTAAAACAATTTGAAAAACATCACCACGCAAACAACTCGTTATTCCTTTCTGCACCATTTTTTTATAATCCTCATCACTCATATTTCCTGTTTCGATTGATTGTGTTTTAAACGGATAAACAGGAACATTTTTACTGGTGATGAGGGATTCAATTAATTCAAATTCGCTTTTTAAATCATGAATAATATTTTCACATAAATACATTTCATCTTTAAAATGATTGATGGCAATTACATATTGATAAAGCCTGTAACGCATTAATGGAATTTCTGTTTGATTTTTTTTGAATGATAAAAGCCTGATGCTTTCAAAAAATTGAACGGCGTCATATGTGCAATAACCAAATAAACCTTGCGCAATTTTCGCATTAGCATCAGCAACATCATTCACTTCAAATTGTTGCATAAAACTCCATAATAACTCGGGCACATTTGTATTAACATTAATTTCTTTTTTTTCAGGATTATGATTTGGATATTTAAATTCTATAAGCTGAAAATTTCTTATTTCCATTCCGCCAATCGCATTTATGCCAATATAAGAAAAACTGTTTTCAGGCGAAGTGTTATCAGCACTTTCAAGTAAAATAGTATCTCTGAAACGATCACGCAAACGCAGGTAAACGCCAACAGGTGTATAAAAATCTGAAAGCATTTTTTTATAACGTGTTTCTACCTTTATTTTTTTCATCTGTATATAAATTAAAAAAGCCCCGACATACTTGTCGAGGCTTAAATATTGTTATACGGCAATGCCATTACAATCCCCGACAGGAGTTTGTTTGGCACCACCAATTAATATTTAAAATAATTTTTTGCATTTTAGAAATGCGAATGTAAAACAATTTTTAAATCGTAAAAATAATTTTACTAATCATCTGTAAGATTGTAAAATTTCTGTTTTATAATATATAATAATAGTTATAAATAGAATTTTGTTCCCATCTTAATTACAAAGACTTAATTTTTTGGACGAATTCTAATGCATTTTGGCCAATACATCTTGAAACTTTTGCTTTATTGTTACTTCAGCCGGAGTAAGCTGGCTATCAGGAATAGGACTTGTTTCTAAAGAATCTTTTTGCAAATTAAAGAAGTAGTTATTATATGTATTGTCGTATAATTTATAAGTTGTATCCTGAACATAAATTCTTTTAAAAGGTCTGTTTATGTAAGGATTAAAATAACCATAAGACCAATCTCTAGATGTGCCGCTTAAATTAAAAAGCTGATTGTTAAATGGAACGCCATCCAAAGTTCCGCATTGCAATAAATCGGATTCTGGTACAGAAGCCATGCTGGCTATAGTGGGTAAAAAATCGGTAAAGTCAACTATATTGTTATTCGTTGTACCTCCTGTTATTTTAGGCCCATAAACAATTAATGGCACATGCAATCCAAATTCATTTGTTGAATCTTTACCACCTCTTACTTCTCTGTTTTTGTATTCTGATATAATTGGTTTTGGAGTACCGTTATCGGCTAAAATAAAAAAATAAGTTCTGTCTTGTACGCCCGGTTTCCTGGTAGCATCAATAAGTTTTGTAATCTTACTATCCATATACGAAACCATATCCGGATAAAAATCTTTATTTGGCTGGTCAACTAATGGATCCCATGTGTCATATAAAGGATTGTTCGGCGGCGGAGAAAAAGGCATATGGCATTCACTAAAAGCAAAATAAACAAAAAAAGGTTTTGTTGTATTTTGACTAATAAAATTGGCAGCATACTTAGCAAAAATATCATCTGAATATTTTCCTTCAACTGAATCAGCAGGAAGATAGGTACCGTTCTCATATATAGCTGGATTTTTATAACGGTATTCATTTTCTTCACGATCGCTTGTGTCCGCTTCTGTAAACGGATCGAAAACACAATAACTATCAAATCCAACTTTATGGATAGATGCTTCGCCACCATCTAACTGCCATTTACCAGATACGCATGTAGCATAACCGTTATCTTTAAGAAGGTTTGCCATAGTTTTATGTGTAGTATCCAGAAATCCCCAGTCAATATAATTTCTAAAACCATATTTGCCTGTAAGTAAAGTAACCCTGGATGGTGAACACATTGCACTGGCATAACAGTGTGTAAACTGCATACCGCCTGTAGAAAGGGCATCCATTAAAGGAGTAGTGTAAGATTGCCCTCCTGTATATTGTGGCACTTCATATCCAATATCATCAATAAGTATAATTACTATATTTGGCTTAGTAATAGGTGTGCTTGTAGAGTCTTGAGTTGGAGGTGTGGGTAACAGCTCTTTTTTTTTACAGCTATTTGCTGTTAAAATTAGTAGCAATAAAAAAGCAGGCAGGATGTTTTTCAAATGTCTAATCAGCATTACAATAAGCAGCTTTATATTTAAAATATTAGAAAGGCAAAGTAAATGCTTTTCTATTATCTTAAAAGCTCCTTTATATTTTTTTGAAAATTATAACTCAAAGGAGTTAAAGTAATTTCAGATTTTTATTATTTTTTTTGCTAAAACTTACAAAATTCCGATTAATTTTTGAAAATCTCAGTGTGCAATTTTTAATTAGTTCGTTGTAGAGAAGATTGATTTTTTAA